>NZ_PNDH01000006.1:0-57880 GCF_005887175.1 Pseudoalteromonas sp. S1612
GCATTTGTTATGTGACTTTTTACCGCTGTGGGTACTACGGCATTCTACTGCGCTGTCGCTACGAAGTAGCCCACCGACTCTAATTAAAGGCATCAGGTTAAAGTAAAAAAAGTAGGAACTTAAAGCCCTTACTATGGTTTACTTATGCTGTAATAGTTTCGAAGTTTGTAGTGAAATATTTTTATTGATATCAGCTAATCCCCTATTTGCTCAACATTACCATGCGGTTATGGATCTGACGTGTTAAAATTTGATTTTAGATTTCGTATTATTGAGGTGTCGATTGCCAACGAGTGATTACCAACGAGTGTTAAATGAGATAACTCAAGAGGTTAAGCCTTTACTAACGCAGGGTAAAGTTGCCGATTATATACCGGCATTGGCAGAGGTTTCTCCTGAGCAGTTCTCTATTGCTATTTATACTACGGAAGGAGAAATTTTCTGCGCCGGTGATTGTGAGCAACGTTTCACAATTCAATCTGTATCTAAAGTAATGACTCTGACATTAGCGTTGCAACGCTATGGCGATGAATTATGGAATAGAGTTGGCAAAGAGCCTTCTGGTACGGCGTTTAACTCTCTGACACAGCTTGAGTTTGAAAAAGGGATTCCACGTAACCCATTTATTAATGCGGGAGCGATTGTTACCTGTGATGCTCTGTATAGTCGTTTATCTGCACCTATGCACTCTATGCTTGAAACATTTCGCGATTTATCAGGTAATCGCAGTATTGTAATTGACAAGCAAGTGGCTAACTCAGAATATGAGTTTAGGCATAGAAATGCGGCAATGGCACATTTAATGAAATCATTCGGTAACTTTGAGAATGAAGTAGATGATGTCCTTTGGTCGTATTTTAATTTTTGTGCCATAGAACTTAATTGTATTGAACTTGCCAAGGCGTACAATTTTTTAGCCAATAAAGGGATAGATTACAGCTCGAATAAACGAGTACTTTCTAGTCGTCAAAACAAGCAACTAAATTCGTTGTTGTTTACCAGTGGGTTATATGACGCAGCGGGTGACTTTGGTTATCGTGTTGGCATGCCAGGTAAATCGGGTGTTTCTGGAACAATATTAGCGGTGTTACCGAATAGATTTACAGTGGCAGTCTATTCACCAGGATTAAACTCTTTTGGTAACTCAGTGGCGGGAATAGCAGCATTAGAGCTGCTATCTAAAAAGCTTGATATATCGATATTTTAGCTTCGCTTAGCGTAATGGGATCTTATTGATCCCAATACACTTGTTCTAAACAATCTTCGCGCTCAGGCAAACCACGTGATAAGCGAGGCGAATGCTGTACAAGCACTTCAAAGCTAGCACGGTTAGCGTATTTACTAATTTGTGCGAGCGAAGAGTAGGTAATGGCTTGTTGCTGATGCTTTGCTGAATTAGCAACATTCAACTTATGATAAACATTCGCTGATAAGTCATGTAAAACCGCGGCTAAAGCACAGTCACCGGCACCATTGGTATTTTTAATCGAGTCAGGCCCACCCATAAACGGCGCTGTATGGCTATATGCCTTTATAGGATTTTCACAGTCAACTTTACGCATTGCACGTGAAAATTCATAACGATTAAAGTCTGGTATAGCACCCGGTAATAATGGGTACTCTGTTTCACGTTTGCAGCTGTCATCAACAAAGCCAGCCATAAATAAGCCTTTTTCACCGGCTGTACAAATAACTAAGTCAACCCAGTCTAATGCTTTGTCAGCAGCAAGAAGTGGATCTTCATATCCAGTAATTGCTTGGCCTTCTTCTTCGTTCATAGCAAGTATATCAACATGCTTTTCTACAAAGTTAGCCCACCATGTCGGGTCCTGCTCGATAAGAAACTTAGTCCCTAGAGTTAATACCACCGGTACATTTGCATCGTTAGCGTACTTGATTGCTTGCATGGTCGCTTCGGTCATGGTTTCATCACCTTGAGTACGCATTAAATACGCACTGATGACTAATGCTGATGAGCCTTCTATTAGCTCTTTATCAATTGACTCTGGCTTTAGGTAATTCATCAGGCCAGCACTAATAGCAAACGTGCGCTCACCTGTTTCATCAATCAAGGTAAAGCAACGGCCAATAGGGCCATCGACTGGTTGTAAGTAGTCTAAATCTACACGACTTGAGTTATTACATAAAAATCGATAAGCATAACTGCCTATTTTTATATTTTCGCTCATTACGCCTAGTAGTACTGAACGATCATCAGCAAGTACGGAATAGTTGTGCATCGTGTTGCCAACGGTTCCTCCTGCGAATTCGTAATCGACCATATCGTTTAGTTTTAAGCGATCGTATAAAGCATTAGTGATGTCATTATCTATAACTTGCGACATCCCTCGGCGCAATTGAAATTCATCGAGAAAAGCTTGGTCAACCTTAGCTTCTATATCAACAACGATTTGATCGATCCCCGTAATATAGCTGCGGTGTAATCGTTCTGTGGCGTTAAGTTGATTGGTCAGTGGATCTTTGGCTTCCACTGGAAAATAATGTTTATGCCTGCGGCGTCCAGGAAATTTCATTTGCTACCCGTGTTGTGAGCTAAATAAAAAAAGCGAGAGATTATAGCGTAAATCCCGCCTTATGGGCCATGGTAAACCACTTAAATTTGTTTTATTTTTGCAATAAAGTGATCAATTACGCATTTTTTTACGCTAAGTTGGTATAATTACGGCATAAAAAATAGTTAAGTGATAATCATGACAGAGCCATTTGACGACCAATATTGGATGGAACAAGCCCTTGTGTATGCAAAACAAGCAGAGCAACTCGATGAGATCCCGGTAGGCGCCATTATTGTCAAAAATAATCAGTTTATAAGCGCGGGTTATAATCGCTCAATTACCGATAATGACCCATCTGCCCACGCTGAGATGATAGCGGTAAGAGAAGCCGGAAAAGTGCTTAACAACTATCGCTTAATTGATTGCACTTTGTATGTCACGTTAGAGCCTTGCTCTATGTGTGCAGGTCTGTTGGTGCACAGCCGAATTAAACGTTTAGTATTTGGTGCAGCCGATGCTAAAACGGGTTCTGCTGGTTCTATTATGAACTTGTTGCAAGAACCTCGTTTAAACCATCAAGTAGAAATAACGGGTGGGGTTTTAGAGACACAATGTGCAGAGACTATTTCTAGTTTTTTTAAACGTCGCCGAGCACAAATTAAAGCCGCAAAGCTAGCCGCTCGCAACCTTAACAACGATTAGTCTGCAGCTGCTATTAAGGCGTCTAATTCAGCCATTTGCTGCATAGCGAACATACGACGGCGCCAAATTATCTTTTTATGTAAGTTTCTTAACATCACTCGACGACGAGTGGCAGTTGAGTGTTTTATACAACGTTTAAGCTGATGTGTACGTCTACGTTTAAGCATTACTTATCCTTATGTGCTTGGTGATGACACAGATTTTAATACAATTGAGCCAGATTATTGAATAATTGATTGCAAGTAAACAACTATTTGCTTTTCTAACATGTAGCTAATATAGCGCGAAATTTTCACAGCGCTTTTATTTTTCTTTTTCTACGCCATCACTTATACGTTGATTTGCATCACCTGGTTTAATGCTTTTATCTTTTGTTTCTTTTTCTGTTTCGGAAGTTGGCGGTATAGTTGCCATTGCATTATTTTCATCTAACCAAACAAGCGCATCGTAATAGCGACGAATATTATCAACATAAGTCACTGCAACATCACCGCGAGCATAGCCATAGCGGGTATTACGGTAGTGACGTTTTTTTACTAGCAATGGTAAGCGCTTTTTAACGTCAGCCCATTTATCAGGGCTAGCGCCTTGTTGCTCAGTAATTATGCGGGCATCGTTGACGTGCCCCCAACCAACATTATAAGCTGCAAGTGCAAGCCAAGTACGATCAGGCTGCGGGATTCTATCAGGTATACGCTTGATTAATTTAGCTAAGTATTTTGCACCGCCACGTATGTTTTGTTCTGGTTCTAAGCGGTTAGTAACACCGACTTGTTTTGCTGTGCGCCTTGTTAGCATCATAATTCCACGCACACCTGTTGGCGATTTAGCTCGAGGGTTCCACATCGATTCTTGGTAACTCAATGCAGCAAGTAAGCGCCAATCAAGGCTACCTGCATATTGTATAAACCAAGGCTGATATTTAGGCAGTGTCTCTTTTATTGCATCTATGTAGGCTAAGGTATTAACGTAATTAAACTGACGGACATGGCCAAAGTACTTCTCTTCAAGTACATAAAGTTGATTGTTTTGTTTTGCTTCACCAAAAAAAGGAACTAGCAATGCGTACAATGAGTCATCATTCGACTTTCTTAGTATCCATGCAATTGAATCATTACGGGTAACTGAAAAGCCAATACTCAAGTTAGGGTGATAACGCCTAAACAACGCTAATGTATGTGAATCCGCTAAGGTGTAATCTATTTCCCCATCAATAACGGCTTGTAATAACTCTTCTTCATCAAACTCTTCGGTTTCACTCCAAGTTAAACCAGGATTGTTTTGTTGTATTTCTTCTAATGTTAATGAGTGACTACTTTTAGCAATAATGGTGAAGTTACCAGTTAAATCATCAAAATCTCTTGGCCGTTCACGACCTTGCTTAAATACTAATTTTTGACTTATTGTTCTGTAAGTTGGGCCATAGCGATAACGTTCGGCGCGCGCCTTATTAAAAGTAAGTCCAGAGGCAATTAAATCGAGATCGCCACTATCTAAGCGCGCAAACATATCGGATAAATTAAAAAAGGGCACAATTTCAAGCTCTACCCCAAGGTAGTCGGCGAATGCTTGAGAGAGTTCAAATTCAAACCCTTGTTCACCTTGAACAGCTTGATAATAATTACTTGCACTGGCAAGTGTACCAACGCGAATTTTATTTTCTGATTTAATTTGGGCGAGCTGTGTTGACTGCTCTTGTGTGTTACAGGCACACAAAAGGATGACTAACGTAATGATTGTTATTAGCTTTATCTTCAACATATTCGCCTCTTTAGCATCGTATCTCCTGTTATAACAAAACTTACTGATTACGTCACTTACCGTTTAATCGCAGCCAGTAAAAAATAGGTGTAAACAAAAAGAAAAAGTTAATTTAATGAAAAGCGCATTTTTGAGTTAAATCTGAGAGTAATTTGGACTATAATACGCGCCTAAAATATCGTTCAATCCCTAACCCCGGGTGAAATTACTTATGTTGATCCTTCGTGGTGCACCAGCACTTTCAGAGTTCAGAGTTAATAAAATTTTAGCGCGTTGCCAACAATTGCAACTTCCTGTCACCAATGTATATGCCGAATACGCTCACTTTGCCGATTTAACATCGCCATTAAACAATGATGAGCAAACCAAACTTGAGAAGTTATTAACCTATGGACCAACAATTGCTGAGCATGCGCCAGCGGGTCAGTTGGTATTAGTAACGCCTCGCCCTGGTACTATTTCGCCATGGGCTTCAAAAGCGACTGATATCGCTCATAACTGTGGGCTTAAGCAAGTTCACCGAGTTGAGCGTGGTATTGCTTACTATGTTGAAGGTGATTTAAGCGCCGAGCAACTTACACAGGTTACAGCGCTTCTTCATGACCGTATGACCGAGGCTACTCATAGTAAATTAGAAGATGCAGCGCAGTTATTTCGCAGCGATGCACCTCGCCAAATGTCATCAGTTGATATTTTAGGTGGCGGCCGCGAAGCATTAGCCGTAGCCAATATAGAGCAAGGGTTTGCACTTGCTGATGATGAAATTGACTACTTAGTTGAAAACTTCATCAAGTTAGGGCGCAATCCTAACGACATCGAATTATTCATGTTTGCACAAGCAAACTCAGAGCATTGTCGTCATAAAATATTTAATGCTGATTGGACTATCGATGGTATTGAACAGCCAAAGTCGCTGTTTAAAATGATTAAAAATACCTTTGAGCATAACCCTGAAAATGTACTGTCTGCTTATAAAGATAATGCAGCCGTAATGAAAGGCTCAAAGGCGGGTCGCTTCTTCCCGAATGCGCAAGGTGAATATGCGTATCATCAAGAAGACATTGAAATATTAATGAAGGTTGAAACCCATAACCACCCAACAGCAATTGCTCCTTTCTCTGGTGCGGCAACAGGGTCGGGCGGTGAGATTCGCGATGAAGGTGCAACTGGCCGTGGTTCAAAACCAAAAGCCGGCTTAGTGGGCTTTACTGTATCTAATTTACGTATTCCAGGTTTTGAACAACCTTGGGAGAGTGATTTTGGTAAGCCTGGGCGCATAGTGAATGCCCTTGATATTATGACTGAAGGCCCATTAGGTGGTGCTGCGTTTAATAATGAGTTTGGCCGTCCTAATCTTTTAGGTTATTTCCGTACATACGAAGAAAAAGTAACCAGCCACAATGGTGAAGAGGTACGTGGTTACCACAAGCCAATAATGCTTGCCGGTGGTTTAGGTAATATTCGTGCTGATCATGTTCAAAAAGGCGATATTCCAGTAGGCGCAAAACTGATTGCGCTTGGCGGCCCTGCAATGAACATTGGTTTAGGCGGTGGTGCTGCATCTAGCATGGCATCGGGTCAATCAAACGAAGATTTAGATTTTGCTTCTGTTCAACGTGAAAACCCAGAAATGGAACGTCGTTGTCAAGAAGTGATCGACAAATGTTGGCAGCTAGGTGATGCAAACCCTATTGCGTTTATACACGATGTGGGCGCTGGTGGTTTATCAAATGCATTCCCTGAGCTTGTAGATGATGGTGGCCGTGGTGGTAAATTCCAACTGCGTGACATCCCTAATGATGAGCCGGGCATGGCACCACACGAAATTTGGTGTAATGAATCGCAAGAGCGTTATGTGCTTGCTGTGGGCGTTGAAGACTTTGCACGCTTTGAAGCAATTTGTAAGCGTGAGCGCGCACAATATGCAGTTATTGGTGAAGCAACAGAAGAGCGTCATTTAACGGTTGCGGATAGTCATTTTGATAACAGCCCTGTAGATTTACCACTGGATGTATTATTAGGTAAAGCACCTAAAATGCATCGTGATGTTACGTCGCAGCAAGTAGTCGGTACTGCACTTGATATGGATGCTATTAATCCTGCGGATGCAGCGCAGCGTTTATTACGTTTACCAACCATTGCAGAAAAAACTTTCCTCATTACTATTGGCGACCGCTCTGTAACTGGTTTAGTAGCGCGCGATCAAATGGTAGGCCCTTGGCAAGTGCCAGTGGCTAACTGTGCGGTTACCGCTGCAACTTACGATACTTACCACGGTGAAGCTATGTCACTAGGTGAGCGTACACCTGCGGCATTACTTAATTATGGCGCCTCAGCACGTTTGGCTGTGGCTGAGTCTCTTACAAATATTGCTGGTGCTAATATTGGTAGCCTAGAAAACATTAAGTTATCTGCAAACTGGATGGCGGCTGCGGGTCACCCTGGCGAAGACGCAGGTTTATATGAAGCGGTAAAAGCTGTTGGTGAAGAGTTATGTCCAGCACTTGGTTTAACTATACCTGTAGGTAAAGACTCGATGTCGATGAAAACGACATGGAAAAATGAAGATGATACAACTGAGCAATCAGTAACATCTCCTTTATCACTGATTATTACAGCGTTTGGCCGCGTTGATGATGTGCGTAAAACGGTGACTCCACAGCTGCGCACTGATAAAGGCGAGACATCGCTTATATTAGTTGATTTAGGTGCGGGTAAAAACCGTATGGGCGCATCAAGCCTTGCACAGGTTTATAAGCAGCTTGGTGATGTTACTCCTGATGTAGACAGCCCTGAGTTACTAAAAGGCTTTTACAATGCTATGCAGGCGCTAGTGGCTGATAGTAAGCTACTTGCGTATCACGATCGTTCAGACGGTGGCTTGTTTACTACTATCGCTGAAATGGCGTTTACCGGCCACACCGGTGTAACCGTTGATTTAGCGACTTTGACTGGCTCTGATATTGAAGCGCTTTATAACGAAGAGTTAGGTGCTGTAATTCAAGTAGCAAACAGTGATTTAGATGCTGTAAAAGCTGTATTTGAGCAGCATGGTGTTGCCGCAATTAGCCATGTGATTGGCTCGCTTAATAATGACGATAACATTGTATTTAATCGTGGTGAGCAAACAGTACTTAATCATACGCGTACTGAGCTTCGTACAATTTGGGCCGAAACAACCTATCAGATGCAAGCGCGTCGTGATAACCCTGAGTGTGCTAAGCAAGAGTTTGACGCTAAACTTGATGCAAAAGACCCAGGCTTAAACGTTAAACTTAACTTTGACTTAAACGAAGATATTGCTGCACCGTACATTGCGACAGGTGCTAAGCCACAAATGGCTATTTTACGTGAGCAGGGCGTTAACTCGCACCTAGAAATGGCTGCTGCGTTTAACCGTGCTGGTTTTGCTGCGGTAGATGTTCACATGAGTGATATTTTAGAAGGTCGTTTAACGCTTGAACAGTTTAAAGGTTTAGTGGCGTGTGGTGGCTTCTCTTACGGTGACGTATTAGGCGCCGGTGAAGGCTGGGCTAAGTCAATATTGTTTAACGATATGGCACGCGATCAGTTCCAAAGCTTCTTCCATCGTGAAGATACCTTTAGCTTAGGTGTATGTAACGGTTGTCAGATGCTATCAACATTAAAAGAGTTGATTCCAGGTACTGAACATTGGCCGCGCTTTGTAACTAATAAGTCAGAGCGTTTTGAAGCACGCTTTAGTCTGGTTGAAATTCAAGAAAACCCATCGGTGTTCTTTAATGGTATGGCAGGTTCACGTATGCCAATTGCAGTTTCACATGGTGAAGGTCATGCAGAATTTGCAAATGATGCGGCAACTAAGGCTGCACTTGCAAGCGGCACCGTAGCGGTTAAGTTTGTTGATAACTACGGTAATCCAACAACACAGTACCCAGCAAACCCGAATGGTTCACCTGAAGGGATCACCGGTATTACATCAACAGATGGTCGTGCAACTGTAATGATGCCACACCCTGAACGTGTATTCCGTGCGGTTGCTAACTCTTGGCACCCAGATGAGTGGGCCGAGGATAGCCCATGGATGCGTATGTTTAGAAATGCGCGTAAAAATGTAGGTTAATATACACGCTGGATTCATGATCTAAATGTAAGATAAAAAGGCTGCCTTGTGCAGCCTTTTTTGTTTAGACTGTTCAAGGTTCAAGGTTCAATAAGGATAGTATGATCAAACGCATCGCATGGGGAATCGTGTTTTTATTTCTGAGTGTTTCAACACTGGGTTATGTATTTCGTATGCCTATAACTCAATGGGCTATAGCGCCATCTTTGAGCCAATCTGGTGTTGAACTACATTGTTTAGATTGGTCACTAAATGCAAATATTAGCTTAAACGTAAACCGATTATGTTTGACTTACCAAGGCCATCAAATTGAGCTTGGTGGAATTGTGGCTGATACAAAAAAAATAACTGTTGGCCGCGCTAATCTTCGTTTAAATGATAGCGAGAGTGTCTCAACAAGTAATAACTCCTTCAAAAAGCTGGCACTTAGTTTACCCAAAGAGCGGCCGAAAATTGATATCAAAAGATTGTTAATTACCCACCCACAACTTCATGATGAATTAGTGGTTAGCATTGGTGAAGAGAAGCTAAATACATTTGTGATTTCAGGTGATGCAATTGCAGAAGTAACAGCTAGCAATCATAAAATTACTGGTCACTTTAAGTTAGCAGATGGATTACTAACAAAGATAAAGCCGATACCCGCGCTTTCATTAAACAGTGGGCATGAGTTCACCTTTGATGGGTTATCCGTTGATATAAAATCAAACATAGATGCTGAGTTTACACAGCAATTTAGTAAATGCCCAGTAACGCTAAAGGCTTTTGGTGATATGAATATTTACTATCACTTTAACGATAAAAAAGCCTTGTTAAATACACAGCAATTAACCAGCTTGGTAACGTTTGATAGTGATTGTTTGACGCTTATAAACAATCAATCACAGCGTGAATTTGTAGCCAAGCAGCTGCCGTTAAAATGGCAATTAATGCTCAGTGATACGGTAAAGTTTGAAAACGGACAACTTGTTATACCGTCAATGCTATTAAACACTAAAAATAGTGAAACGAAGCTGAGCCTGAAAAACCTAGCAATTAATATTCAGCAGCCGTTAGAGTATGCCAAAGGCAATATTAAGTTATTGTTTATCAGTGAAGACATTGAGCATATAGAAATAGATGCAGCTTTAAATAACTTGGCTGTGAATGGCAACTACCAATTAAACGTTGATGAGCTGTCTGGTTTTTTACCCGTATCAGCTAAAAAGGTAGCAAGCACTGGCCTATTTCAAATAGAGAATGTTTTACAACATAAAAAAAATGCGAAAATAACCAGCGAGATTGCTTTTGCTGAGCTTAAATTTGATAAATTAACTGCAGAGGGTTATAAGGCGCAGTTTACTGCTGAGCTTGATGATAAACAAAATATAAAGGCTAGCCTAAATAGTCAATTACGCTCAGTGGCTTATGAGCAATACCAAGTGCGTGGTGTAAATAATCAATTATCAGCATCTTCTAGTTTGGCTGTTGGCGAATTATTTGTCGATTTAAACAGTGAAACTAAACTTACCCAACTTAACAGTGATCTTTTAAACCTAAGTAATATTCGCATAAACTCTAAAGGCCTGCAAAGTCGGGCGCTTCAAGCCTCACATCATGTATTTATTGATGGTATTGAGTTGGTAGCCAGTCACCACATATCTGCTGTGGAACATCCATTTGAGATAACAGTTGTAGATCAAGCTGTGACTAAACTTAACCCTGTTTTACAGCAGTTTGAACCATTAGCCACGCTGACCGACGGTAGCTTTAATGGGGTTGTTCGCGGAGATGTTAATTTACAGCAGGCTGAGTTTGCATTTCAAGTAGAACAGGTAAGTGGCTTATACAACGATTATTTAGCTACGCATTTTAGCAGTCGCTTAACGGGTTCTTATGATTCAGGGCAGCTTAATGTGGCTCCTACTACATTTGAATTAAATGAGTTACGAGCAGGTGCTGTTGTGAGTAACATTGTCGGTAATTTTAGTGTTGAGAACTCTATTGCTCGCGCTGAAAAAATAACTGCTGATGTACTTGGTGGTCGTTTTGCTTTGGATAGCTACAAAGTGACGGAAAAAGCGCAGCAGTCTTTGGTCACATTTGAAAATATTGATGCGAGTAAACTTATTACCTTAGATGATAAATCGGGCATAACACTAACTGGTCGAGTGAATGGCCGCTTACCCGTTTACTTTGATCAACAAGGTATTTCGGTAAAATCTGGTGAATTATCTAACCAAGGAACAGGTAAACTAGTTATTACTGACAATGCAGCTTTTGATGCAGTTAAAGCTCAGCAACAAGAACTGGACCCGATTTTAAGCTTGTTGGAAGATTTAGACATTCAGAGCTTAAACAGTAGTGTTGACTTAAAGCCTGACGGTTGGCTTTATTTAGGTGTAAACTTAAAGGGATACAATAAGGAACAGGCGCAGCAAGTTAACTTTAATTACAACCATGAAGAAAATGTTTTTACACTCTTAAGAGCATTGCGCTTAAGTGATGAAATTACTCAAAAAGTTGAACAAGAGTATTCAACAAAAGGAACTAAAAATGACTAAATGGCTGATAATACTTACAGCACTGGGGTTGCTTAGTGCATGTACGCACCGCGTTGAAGTGGCAGCGAAAGAGCCTATCACCATTAATTTAAATGTGAAGGTTGATCATGAAATTCGCGTAAAAGTTGATAAAGAGCTAGATGACTTATTTAGCGATGACAGTGAGTTATTCTAAGGAGCAATTATGAGTTTATTAAAAAATAAAAAGTTAAACGTGATCACACTTTTAAGTGCCGCTTTATTGTCATTTTCTGCTTGGGCAATCAGTTTAGATGATGCTAAAAACCAAGGGCTTGTGGGTGAAGATAGCTCAGGTTATTTAGGTTTGGTTGTACAAAATGCAGAGGCTAAAGCGGTTGTTGATGAAATTAACGCAAAGCGCAAAGCACAATATTTAAAACTTGCGAAAAAGAACAACTTGTCACTTGCTCAAGTAGAAGCACTAGCGGCGGCAAAAACCATTGAAAAAACCCAAGCAGGGCATTTCGTTGAAGTTAATGGTGAGTGGGTTAAAAAATAACTCTGTGCATTATTAAAAACCAAAAACCGAGCTTATGCGCTCGGTTTTTTGCAATTTTCAAGTAGCTGCTGCCAAAAGTGAATGCCTTTACGGCGAGCTAAGTTGATATTGTGCTCAGGAATTGACTCCGGCTCGTTGTATTCATCTAGTGCCGCGCTCATGCTTGCTTCACGTATTAAGTGTAAAGTAGGAAAAGGCGAGCGATTAGTATAATTTGCAGCGTCATCTTCATCACTATCAGCGAATACATAATCAGGATGAAAGTTTGCAATTTGGTACTTTCCCTCAAATCCTTGTGCAACTAATAGCGCATTGGCTAAGTCAACAAGGTCTAAAAAATCTTCAAAATCAGTAAAGCCATTATCAAATATTAATAAAGTGGTTTCACGCTGAGGATCACGGTCAAGTTGGATACATTGTTCAAGCATATCCATAACAGCATCATCAATTTTTGAGGTGTTACTAATGGTGTAGTGAATGCAGTTATTTTCAACTTCTTTACGGGCAAATGGACAAAAATTGTATTTTACAATCACAGCGCTTACCCATTCACGGGTTTGAGATATAGCTAAGTTGGTCACGATTTTGGCTCTAAATAAGGAGTTATAATGGCAAGCGTTTTGGCAATAGCGCCTTGGTTTTTAGCAACGCACTGAGCTGCTTTACTGCCAAGAATATCACACGCTTTGGTGTTTTTAATTAAGCGAAGCAATGCAAGCACCAGTTCGTCAGTATTTTCAACCACATGGGCGCCTTTGAGTTTAATCAGTTCAGGGTAAACATGGTCAAAGTTGTAGGTATGAGGGCCGGTAAGTACACCCACTGAAAAAGCTGCCGACTCTAATGGGTTATGGCCACCACGAGGAATTAAGCTGCCACCGATAAAGCTAATATTAGCGGCACCATATAGATATTGTAATTCACCTAATGTGTCGGCTAACACAATTTGTTCATTATTATAATTTTTTTGACTGCGACGACTAAAGCTAAGATTCGAGTGAGTCAGTAGCTCTGCAACTTTATCAAATTGTTCGGGGTGACGTGGCGCAATGATCAGTAAAGCGTCAGGATGTGTTTCTAGTAGTTGCTGGTGGGCTGCTAAAATAAACTCATGCTCTATAGGGTGTGTAGAACCTGCGACCCATATAAAGCGTTCTGCTTTTTTATAATATTGCTTTAAAGAGGCTACTTTATCGAGTTGTGCAGTGGTTGGGGTAATATCAAATTTTATTGATCCCGTTACATGGCTTTTTTCAGCAGGTAGCCCTAATTCAATGAAGCGATTTGCATCGGCTTTGTCATGACTTGCAAGTGCGGTAATTGATTGCATGATACTGCGAGTTAGCTGGGCCACTTTTTCGTAGCCTTGCTGAGACTTTTCAGATAGACGTGCGTTAACAACCAATACGGGTATATTTTGTTTGTGCGCATTAGCCATTAAGTTCGGCCATAGTTCCGTTTCTAAAATACAGAGTAATTGCGGTTTTACTCGTTTTAAAAAGCGAGTGGTGGCCATAGGAAAATCAATGGGTAAATAACTAACAGCAACGCTTTGTTTAAACTGTGCGGTAACTTGCTCTCGTCCTGTTGGAGTATTGCAGGTAATTAAAATATTTAACTGCGGTTGTTCATGTTGTAGGGCTTTAATTAAAGGAGTTGCAGCTAACACCTCGCCCACTGAAGCACAATGAAATACAACTGGTTTGTTGTTTGAAAATAAAGCGCGGCTTATGAAGCCAAAACGTTCCTTAAAGTGAGCGCGATATCCCGCGTTTTTTTTACCTCTTAATACATATAAATAAAATACAATCAGCGGGCTAATAATAATTAATGCGAGTGAATAAAAAATGCGTGCCATACTGTTGCTTTATATAGATGAAAGTGGCGCTAGTTTAGCGTGAAATCGTTTTTTTCTAAATACACAAATATAAAATAGCAACTTGAAAAAGGTAACAACGATAAAAACCTTCTTTATCTGAATAATAACTTTCTACCCGTACTTTAATTTAGTTATATAGAGGTGATTTGGCTATAAAATTATGGAATAATGAAATTAATTTTTCCTGCCATTTCAGTTCCAAGAGGAATATCTCATGTCAATTATAGATTCAGTGGCAACTAGCTACCTAGAAAGTTTAAATCGTCACCAAGTATTGTTCGAAACCATGGAGGCGTATCATCAAGAGGTAATGCAGTTGTTAGAAGCATGTCATAGTGCTTTACAGGCTGGTGGTAAGGTTGTTTGGTTTGGTAATGGCGGCAGTGCGGCTGATGCTCAGCATTTGGCTGCAGAGTTTGTGGTACGTTATAAGTTAGAGCGAGGACCGTTAGCGTCTATTGCTCTAACCACAGACACCTCTATTTTAACAGCGCACAGTAATGACTATCATTTTGACACAGTATTTGAACGCCAAGTTCAGGCGCTATGTAAACCTGAAGATATTGTAATTGGCTTAACTACATCGGGCACCAGTAATAATATTAATTTAGCGTTAGAAGCCGCTAATAAAATAGGAGCATTCACTGTTGCATTTACAGGTCGCGATGGAGGTAAAGTAAAAGACATCGCCAAGTTACCTATTATTATTAAAAATGATGAAACAGCCCGTATTCAAGAGGCGCACATGTTTATTGGCCATTGGCTGTGTGAAGCCATGGATATGGTTGTTGCGGAGCAGCAGTAATGGATTTATCGCTATTAAAAAACTTATCAGCAGCGCGTATTTTAGTGGTTGGTGACGTTATGCTCGACCGCTACTGGTATGGTGATTCTGGCCGTATTTCGCCGGAGGCACCAGTACCCGTTGTAAAAGTCAGTAAATTTGAAGACAAAGCCGGTGGTGCCGCCAATGTGGCTAAAAATATAGCCCGACTAGATGGCAAAGTGGGTTTACTTGGCCTAATTGGCGAGGATGAAAGCGGACAAATTTTAGAAAACATTCTAGAGGGTGAGAAAATAAATTCACAGCTTGTGAGTGTATGCGATTTGCCGACTATTTCTAAAATGCGGGTGATCAGTCGTCATCAGCAAGTTGTGCGTTTAGATTTAGAAGAGGCTTTTAATGAGTCTCATAGCCAGTTGTTATTAAATCGATTAGAGCTGGTGCTGAGTGATTACGACTTTATTGTATTTTCTGATTACAACAAGGGCTCACTCGCGCTAATCCAAAAAATGATTTCGGTTGCTAAAGATGCAGGTAAAACCGTGCTTGTTGACCCTAAATCATCTGATTTAGAGTTGTACCGTGGAGCTGATTACATAACCCCTAATTTAAATGAGTTTAAATTAGCGGGTGGTCAGGTTGGTTCAGAAGAGTTGCTTGCTAGCAGCGCGCGTACCCTGATTAGTGATGCGGGTATTAACGCCATGCTACTAACACGCTCAGAACAAGGTATGTCGCTAATTGATGCAACGCAAAAGCATGACTTTGCAGCGCAACAACTCGAAGTAAGTGATGTAACCGGTGCGGGCGATACTGTTATTGCTACATTAGCTGTAATGCTAGGTGCGGGTATGACCGCTAAAGATGCAGTCGAAATTGCAAACTTAGCTGCCGGTATTGCAGTAAGTAAATTGGGAGCGGCGACCGTTTCTCCTGAAGAGTTGAGTCGCAAGTTAGGCCAATACTTACAAGCCACTGGCGAGCATTATCAAACCCCATTTGACGATGTATTACAACATATTGAATTTGCAAAGCAAAATGGAGAAACCATTGTATTCACTAATGGTTGCTTTGATATTTTACATGCAGGCCATGTACGCTATTTAGCACAAGCTAAAGCGCGTGGAGATAGATTGGTGGTTGGTTTAAATAACGATGAATCCATTGCCCGTTTAAAAGGCCCTGAGCGCCCAATTAACCCATTAGATGAGCGTGCTATGGTTTTAAGTGCATTAGCCTCAGTTGATTGGGTTATTCCGTTTGGCAGTGAGGATGAAAATGACACACCGGCAAAGTTAATTGAACAAATTAGCCCAGATATTCTTGTTAAAGGTGGTGATTACACCGTTGAGCAAATTGCTGGTGCTGAGCATGTGTTGCGTCATGGCGGAAAAGTAGAAGTGCTTGAGTTTTTAGATGGTTGCTCTACATCAAAAGTGATTAGCAAAATAAAAAGCTAGCTAGTTAGTGAAATAAAAAAGGGGATAAACTTTGGTTTATCCCCTTTTTTAATGCTTGCAAAACTAAAAGTTATATTCGAACTTTGCAAATGCAGACGTATCGTTTTCTGCTCCATCGTTATTAGAGGCAAGTCCGCCAAGGGTAAAGCGCCCCCCCATGGCAAGCATTCTGTAACGTACTTCAAGCTGTTTAGAGCTAAATGCTGTTTTGGTAATCGAGTTACCTAAGTCTGGGTTATTTGGGTAACGGTCACGGTTGTCGCTGTTGTAGTCAATATCACGTAATTTTACTTGCCAGTCAGTTCCGCTTGAGAGTTGCCCAAGTACGGTTAATACTAGTGATTGAGCATCATTATCATAGGTAGAGCCGATAGGGCGACCATGGTAACGATACCCTGATTGGTAATCAGTGTGCTCATAATAGCAATTTTCGGTCGTTGACCCCGCAGAGCAAGAGACACCTGTATCAATGTATTCTAAGTTGACTAGTAAATTCTGCTCGTAAACGCGATGTGTTGTTTGTAAGCCAAATAAGTACGCTCTATCAGCTGGTTTAAACTGTGAGCTCGCATCTTCACCAATCGTGCTGGCATAAACGGCATAAGGTTGGTTAAATAATGTGTCTGACCAACGAATATCAATACCTGCTAATTGATTACCTATTTTTGATTCTAACTGGCTATCACAATTAGTAGTGCCATCAACACATTTTGTATTACCGGTAATCATATCAATAAAGTCACCAGCCGAGCTTGGTTGTCCCTTACCAGCCCATTGTGCTGACCAGCTCAGTGCTATTTCTAATTGTTGAACGGGGCGAAAGTTAACCCGAGTGCTCCACAATAACGCATCAGGAATAACGCGGGTTGATTCCAGCTTAGCCATTTGTGCAGTAAACCCCCACTGACCTATCCAACTTAACCAAGGTGTTTCAAAGGCACTACTTTGCTCACGAGAAATACTAATGGCAGGTAAAGGTTTTGCATTACCAGACATAATTAAGCTGTTATCAACACCCGGCCCCCAAAATTGCTCAACGGCACCCGCTCTTACAATCCAATTACCCATACGATACGCTAAATAGCTGTCATCTAGAGAGGTATCATTGCAGTCTTTTAGTGCTTGCTCGTTTTGAGCTATATCATCAGTTGTTTTACCGTCGACTAAGCAGTTTTTGCCATCACTACGATGATTAATCGCTATTTTAGCTGCAAAGTTATGTCCTAAATAAGCGTAGGCAGCAGTTAACTCTGATTCTTGGCTATTGGTGGCACCAAAGCTAGTGGCTACAAGAGGATCTGAGCTGGCAAATGCCGAAAGCTGTACACTATGCGAACCGCTATTTTCTGACTTATAACGATGTTTTACACGTAATAACGCATCCTGCAGGCGAGGAGATAACTGTTCTAACGAAGTATTGTTTACATCATTAATAAAGCTTTTCCACATTAATGGGTACGTTGTTACTGGCGCTAAAATTATACCTGCATCGGCAAGCTGTTGTATATCTGCTCTAAGACCATAGTCATCAGGCTTTACCCAAGGTTCAGCATTTACGGTTGTAGTTACGGCACAAAAAAGCGAAGAAAGTATAAAAAATTTGTTTCGCAAAGCTCAGATCCTTATGATTGAAATTGCTAACAAGTTTAGCAATCTACGTCCTTTATTGCAGTAATTAAATCAACTCATTAAAGAGATATTAGAAAAAAATATTACTATATATTAGATTAAAACACCGCGGCTCTATCGCTAAAAAGATGGCGTTGATATACTCGCAGCAAAGAAAAAATAGAGATAGTAATGAGCAACAAACGACTTTTATTTATTCCCGTGTCATCGCCAGAAGGTATTGGTGAATATATGCGCTCGTTACAGCTAGCTCAAACCTTAAAGGCTGAGTATGGCAAGCAGTTAGATATTCATTTTATTTTAAATAAACATACGGCTTATGCTAAAAACTGCCCATTCCCTACCTTATTGTTAAATCAATCGGCAACAAAAGAAAATACGCACGTATGTCAGTTTATTAAGCAATACAAACCAGATGCGGTGCTATTTGATTGTGCAGGACGCGCTGAGCAAATGAAAGCTGCAAAAAAAGTGGGTGCTAAAGTTGTTTTTATTTCACAGCATGCAAAAAAGCGAGCAAAAGGTTTAAAGCTTAATAGAGCGGGCCTTATTGATACTCATTGGGTGGTTCAGCCTGATTACTGTATTGAACCTCTTTCGTGGTATGAAAAGCTAAAATTGAGCATGTTGTCTCTGGCCTATCCTGCTAATGTCGGGCCATTTACAGTGTTTGCATCAGCGCAACAAAAATCCGATGCACTAACCCGTTACCAATTGAAAGAGAAAGAGTTCTTTATTGTTAACGCAGGCTCTGGTGGGCACACCCTTAATGGACAAAACTGTGCTGATATCTACTATAAAGCAGGACTGAATATTGCGAAAGAAACAGGTTTAAAAGGGGTTGTGGTGTTTGGTCCTAATTACACTAAGTCGTTACCTAAAAGCGATGAGTTAATTTGTTTGCCAAGCCAAGAGGGGACTGAATTTTTAGCCTTACTAAGTCAGGCTAAGGTGGCATTATTAAGCGCGGGCGATACTTTACTTCAAGCCATTGCTTTACAAACGCCAACGATAGCATGTGCTATTTCAAAAGATCAAAATGAGCGAGTTGTTCGTTGTGCGAGTACCGGTGTTGTTAAAGAGGCTGAGCTTGATATTTTAGATATTACCCAAAAAATAAAAGAGCTACTCTTGGAACCAAATTATAATAATACGGTTGGCCAATACAAGTCGTTAGAAAGTGTGCATAGCTTTGATGTCATAACGAAAGGAGTAAAAGCGTTGTTAATAGGAAATAAGCTATGAATATTGTTATTGTAATTGACTCCCTCGTTGGTGGTGGCGCTGAAAAAGTAATGCTTACTTTGGCGCAGGAAATGGTATCAAAAGCCCACAATGTGACTATTTTGTCATTGGCGCAAAATATTGAATATGACATTCCAAACACCTTATCTGTTGAAAGTTTATTTTCAGGTCGAGCAACAAAAGTTGATCGATTTTGGCAGATAAAAAAGAATGTTAAAGTATTAGAAGCATGGTTTGAGCAAAAGTTACTTCAACTTGGTTCTATTGATTTAGTACTTTCTAATTTAGATCGTAGTAATAACTTATTAGCAAAAAGTAAAATAGAAAATATCCATTTTGTTGTTCATAACTCAGTTAATGCTGAACTTGCTAGGCAAAAAAAATTAGGTCCATTTTCTTATTTATATCTTAAAAGAAGCAAACAAAATTTAAATGGGAAGTCTTTGATCTGTGTTTCAAAAGGTGTTGAAGAGGAAATACGCCAGAGCCCTTTAATTACCCCCAGCGCAATGACAACTATTTACAATCCTTTTAATTTTAAAATTATGAATGAGCAAGCAAATGAGGTAAATATCAACATACCGACCTCTCCTTATCTTATTCATGTTGGACGATTTGCTAAACAAAAACGTCATGATGTTCTGTTTGCTGCATTTGCTAAATTAGATAAAAAATATAAATTAGTATTATTGTGTAATAAGAAAGAGAAAGCATTTAAGTTAGCCAAACAATACGGAATCGAAAATCAACTTATTGTTCCTGGATTCGAACAAAATCCTTATAACTGGATTAAGCAGGCTAAAGCTCTTGTATTAAGTTCTGACTTTGAAGGGCTACCAACCGTATTAATTGAAGCTATAGCCATAGGTACACCCGTGGTAAGTACTAATTGTAATTTTGGTCCCAATGAAATATTAACCGAAGAATTAAGCAAATATCTGGTACCAACAGAGCAAAGTGACTTATTAGCAAAGGCCATTGAAGACGTTTTAATTGATAGCCCCGATATGAAAAAGGCCACTATTTTGAAAAAGGTCTCTGCAGATGCTGTAGCAGACCAATATTTAGCAATGGCGCGCTGAATATTAGCATTCGAGCTCTTGGTTATAGTCATTATGTAATGTTTGCCAATCGTTTTGCTGCCAATGAAAGTGGCTATTGCGGCTTTGCTCTTTTAAAAAGGAGCGTTGTAAGCGAGACATGTTGCTTTGTTGCCATTTTTTACTGGGCACTTTTATTTCGCCACGGTCAAAGTCGATAATATAAACGTCGCCAGAGTCATCAAATAAAATATTATTAATATTTAAATCAGCGTGATACACCCCTTTATTATGAAACTGGGCAATGGTTTGCGCTATTTTTTTTATCTCAATATCACTTAAGGGGCGCTCAATCAGTACATCTAATACGCTTTTAGCGCCGCTTACCGCTTCAGTAATAATATCACCTCTGTAAATAAAACCATGTCGGCTCACTTTAGCTGCAATCGGCTTTGGTACATTTAAACCTAACTCTATTAATCGAGTCATTAAACTAAATTCTTGATAAACACGGGTATGCTCAAGTCCGTAGTATAAATATTGATCGCTGAGTAGTTTTCCTATTAGGCCGCCACGCCAATAATGGCGCAACACAGCCGTTAAATCTGCGTGTTTAAAAAACCAAGCAGTTGCACGCCCCTTTTTAGCGCCGACAATTTTTTGCTGCTGTTGCCAGAAATTGGGCTCAAACCAATCTAACTCTATTTCGGTGCTATATTGAGGATGGCTTAAAATGACATGGTTATTTTTGACGTGTTGATTAAACATAGCTCATAGGATTCGCTTAAATATGTGCACATATTAACGTGTTTTCAGGCTAAGGATAAGTACTTGCAATGACGCGATTATAATTTAAGATCAGGTTTTATTATTTTACCTCCAAGGAAACGTGTGACTTCAGCGCCTACTTACACATCTATTTGTATTTTACGTCTTTCTGCCATTGGTGATGTATGCCATGCAGTGAGTGCGGTACAAGCAATTCAAAAAGCGCATCCAAATGCTAAAATTACATGGGTGATAGGGAAAGTCGAGGCGATGCTTTTAGCAGATTTGCCTGGCGTTGAGCTTGTTGTATTTGATAAAAAACAAGGTGAAGCGGCACTGAAACAGTTAAAGCAAACCTTCAAAGGGCAGTGTTTTGACGTACTACTTAATATGCAAGTGGCTTTAAGAGCTGGTTTTGTCGCTCGCTGTATTCCTGCCAAAGTTAAAATTGGTTTTGACTGGGCTCGCTCAAAAGAGCTGCATAGTTTATTTATTAATAAACGCATTAAAGCCCAATCTCAGGCACATGTTTTAGAGGGATTTAAAGGTTTTGCTCAAGCGATTGGTGTTGATGATTATGTCCCTGTTTGGAATATGCCCTACACCGACAAAGATCAAGCTAAAGCTGATGAGCTGTTAGGTGATGATTATTTATCACATAAGCTATTCGTTATTTCGCCAGCAGCAAGTAAAGCACAGCGTAACTGGTTAGCCGAACGCTATGCCGCGCTTGCGGATTATGCACATACACAGGGGTTTAAAATAGTATTAACTGGTGGACCGACTGAACTGGAAATTAATTTAGCAAATAACATCATTAAACACTCTGATTCACCCATTCTGAACTTGGTGGGTAAAACAAAACTCAAAGAATTATTGTGCGTACTTAAGCGTGCAGACTTAGTACTGGCACCTGACACAGGACCAGCTCATATGGCGGTGACTGTGGGCACACCGGTTATTGGCTTATATGCGCATTCAAACCCAGCGCGAACGGGGCCTTATTTATACCAAGATTACGTGGTTGAGGTTTATCACCAAAACTTATTAAAGCACACAGGTAAAACCGCCGAGCAATTACCTTGGGGTACTCGGGTTAAGGGCGATGATTTAATGAGTCAAATAACTACGGATACAGTAAAAGAAATGTTTGACCATGTTGTTAAAAAAGAGTCGTTATTATGAATGGTAAACACACAAATAAGGCGCTTTTTTTAGACCGTGATGGTGTAGTAAATGTTGATCATGGCTATGTATTTAAAAGCGAAGAGTTTGAATTTATAGAGGGTGTGTTTTCAACGTGTAAAGCATTCTATGACGCGGGCTATAAAATAATTGTTGTAACGAACCAATCAGGTATTGGTCGAGGTTATTACTCAGAAGCCGATTTTTTTGCTCTTAACACATGGATGAAAGCGCAGTTTACTCATCATCAAATTGAAATTACTGATGTTTATTTTTGTCCACATCATCCTAAAAATGCATTGCCAGCGTATTTAACAGATTGCGATTGCAGAAAACCAGCCCCCGGGATGTTGCTGCAAGGAATAAAAGATCATCATATAGACCCTGCACTTAGTGTGATGGTGGGAGACAAACGAGGTGATATGCAAGCTGCTATGAGCGCTAATATCCGTACTAAAATACTGGTACGTTCGGGGCAAGCAGTTGATGAGCAAGCCGTAAAGTCTGCTGACTATGTTTGTGACTCAATCAAGGAACTTCCTGTTCTGCTTGCTGATCTGCTTTAGTGCATACCTCACGCATGTAAACTGGCAGCTTTTCCTGCCAGTTAGCTAATTTGCGACGAATGACAAACAGTGCAATTTCGCGCTTAAACTTTTACAATACCCGCATTATAAATAGCAGCAACACGTCTGCTGTTTAACCCGTTCAACCAAATGGAGATCACAGATGAGAGCATCTGCTTTTTTTAGCCAATTACAACAGCAAATCGAAGACGTCAAAGCTGAAGGTTTGTACAAAAATGAACGTGTTATCACTTCACAGCAGCAAGCTCAAATTGAAGTGGCATCAGGTGATAAGGTTATTAACTTTTGTGCTAACAACTACTTAGGTTTAGCTAACAGCCCAGAGCTAATTGCAGCTGCCCAACAAGGCTTAGATGACCATGGCTTTGGTGTTGCCTCAGTGCGTTTTATTTGTGGTACCCAAGATATTCATAAAACGCTTGAGAAAAAAATCAGTCAATTTTTAGAAACTGAAGACACCATTTTGTACTCATCATGCTTTGATGCGAATACAGGCTTGTTTGAAACTATTTTAGGTGCAGACGATGCGATTATTTCTGATTCATTAAACCATGCATCTATTATTGATGGCGTGCGTTTATGTAAAGCAAAACGTTTCCGTTATGCAAATAACGATATGGCTGATTTAGAAAAGCAATTAATTGCAGCCGATGAAGCCGGTGCTAAAACTAAACTAATTGCTACTGATGGCGTGTTCTCAATGGATGGCGTCATTTGTAATTTAGAAGCAGTGTGTGATTTAGCCGACAAATATGACGCGCTTGTTATGGTTGATGACTCACATGCCGTTGGTTTTGTTGGCGAAAACGGTAAAGGTACGCCTGAGTACTGTAATGTACTCGACCGTGTCGATATTATTACTGGCACCTTAGGCAAAGCGCTTGGTGGAGCTTCTGGTGGTTATACCTCAGGCAAAAAAGAAATTGTTGAGTGGCTTCGTCAGCGTTCACGTCCATACTTATTCTCAAATTCATTAGCGCCTTCAATCGTAACAGCGTCAATCAAAGTGTTAGAAATGCTTGAAAATGGCGGTGAGCTTCGCGCTAAGCTATGGTCAAACGCTAAATACTTCCGTGAGCAAATGGAAACGGCAGGTTTTACCTGTGCAGGTAAAGATCATGCGATTATTCCAGTGATGCTAGGGGATGCAAAAGTGGCGTCACTTATGGCTGATAAACTATTGGCTGAAGGGATTTATGTAACTGGCTTTTCATTCCCTGTTGTACCAAAAGGTCAGGCGCGTATTCGTACCCAAATTTCTGCAGCGCATAGCAAGGAGCAGCTTGATACAGCCATTGCAGCATTTACCCGTATTGGTAAAGAGATTGGTGTTATTTAATTTTCTTGTTAAATCGCGGCTAAAGTCGCGATTTTTTAATTGAGTGTGGATTATGAAAGCATTATCAAAGTTAAAAGCAGAGCCAGGCATTTGGATGACAGATGCGCCAAAGCCTGAAGTGGGTCATAACGATCTGTTAATTAAGATTCGTAAAACAGCCATTTGTGGTACCGATGTTCATATTTATAAGTGGGATGAGTGGGCACAAAACACTATTCCTACACCTATGGTGGTTGGCCACGAGTATGTGGGTGAAGTAATTGACATGGGCCAAGAAGTTCGCGGTTTCGAAGTTGGCGACCGTGTATCTGGTGAAGGTCATATAACCTGTGGTCATTGTCGTAACTGCCGTGCTGGACGTGTTCATTTATGCCGTAATACAACCGGTGTAGGTGTTAACCGCGAAGGTGCATTTGCTGAGTACCTAGTGATCCCAGCATTTAATGCGTTTAAAATCCCAGATAACATTAGCGATGAACTGGCCTCTATTTTTGACCCGTTTGGTAATGCTGTACATACTGCATTATCGTTTGACTTAGTGGGTGAGGATGTATTAATCACTGGTGCAGGCCCTATTGGTATTATGGCCGCGGCTGTAGCCAAACATGTGGGTGCACGCCATGTGGTTATCACTGACGTAAATGAATACCGCCTAGACTTAGCACGTAAAATGGGCGCAACGCGTGCTGTAAACGTTGCGAATGAAAAGCTAGAAGATGTAGCTAAAGAGCTAGGTATGACCGAAGGCTTTGACATTGGCTTAGAGATGTCAGGTGTTCCGAGTGCATTTAATGCCATGCTAAATAACATGAATCATGGCGGCAAAATTGCCATGTTAGGTATTCCACCTTCAGATATGGCGGTCGATTGGAATCAAGTAATTTTTAAAGGCTTAGTGATCAAAGGTATTTACGGTCGTGAGATGTTTGAAACTTGGTACAAAATGGCCAGCTTGATTCAATCAGGACTTGATTTAAAACCAATTATTACTCATCAGTATTCAATTGATGACTTCCAAGCTGGCTTTGATATGATGATTTCAGGCCAATCGGGTAAAGTAATTCTTAACTGGGATTAATAATCCCCTGTTAAGAGAATTAAAGGCGGCATTTGTCGCCTTTTTTGTAATTATAAGAGAGCACTATGGCATTTAAACATATATCAATCGCACAAACCCTCGAACTACTAGACAAAGAAGATGTGGTGATTGCTGATATTCGCGATCCTAATTCGTATCAGACAGGGCACATTCCTGGCTCTGAAGCGCTTTCAAATGCAAATATCGCCCAATTTATGATGGAAAAAGAGTTTGACCAGCCGATTATTATTGTTTGTTATCACGGCATGAGCTCACAGGGTGCAGCAAGTTACTTAGTAGAGCAAGGCTTTGAAGATGTTTACAGCATGGATGGCGGTTTTACTGCGTGGGAAGCCGCTTACAAGGATAAAGTAGCACGATGATAGAGCTAGGCAGTCTAACTAACCCCCGTGCTGCACAGGGCTTTATAGATTACCTAAAAAGCCAAGGGCTTACAGGGCAAATTCGTACTGAGGATGGCCATACGCTTGTTATTAGTGTGGCATCTGAAGACTTCCATGCAGTGCAGCCTTTATGGAACGAATTTGCTAAAAACCCTAATCATGAGCGTTACCAACAAGCATCATGGCAAGTAGGTACTACGCACTCACCGTTAAAGTATCAAGGGCAGTCACTTAATTTAGTCGCTCGTTTTAAAGCCTTAAGCTGGCTTAATCAAGGTGTTAGTATTCTCAGCATTATTGTTTATGTTGCCTTTTTATTTGGTGCGTTTGAGCCTATTTATATGGCGTTGCAGTTCAATCCTGCGTCACCACTTACCTGGTTAACACCTGCTATTGTGCATTTTAGCGCTATGCATATTGTGTTTAACTTAATCTGGTGGGTATCGCTGGGTGATAACATTGAAAAGCAATGTGGTAAGTCGAGTTTAATCGGGCTGTTTTTAGTTACCGCTTTAATAAGTAATTGGGCACAGTACTTAATGGTCGGTCCTAACTTTGGTGGGCTTAGCGGTGTTGTATATGGGTTGTTAGGCTTTTGTTGGATTTACAGCACCCTTAACCCTAAACAGCCTGCACTGGTTACAACCGCAATTGTTGGTTTTATGCTGGTATGGTTAGTACTTGGTTTTGCAGATGTATTATTTGTTGGAATGGCTAATTGGGCGCACTTAGGTGGGCTTGTTAGCGGTATGGCTTTTGCCTATACCGCTCAGCTTTTTAAAACAAAAAGCGCCTAATGATATAAATATTTAGTAAATAACAGGTCTCGGATTATTTCTTGGCCTGTCTCTTCCTTAAGTAAGCTTTTTAGTTTTTCTGCGCTTTTAAGGCGAATTTGCTCACGCCCTGTTAAAGACTTTATTTTGTTTTCAGGCTCTTTTGATAATATCTCTACTAGCGCATCACGTAACAGCGGGGTGTGGTGTTCTACAATGGCAATATCGGATGTTTTGTTTAGCATTAAATCTACCGTGACGCGAACGTAACCCATTTTTTTACTTGATGGACCAATGTAATTGGTAATAATGTCTGGCTCAAACCCAAAATAACCCACAGTAGACTCAGCACGTGCTGATAAGCTAGTTAGGCTGACTAAAAGAATAAAAAGGCCTGTAAATACTGTTTTTTTCATTTCAAAAGCGTTTCCGTAAACTGGTTACAAATAGTTTATACTTATTAGTAAATAAGATACAGCAAGATGCTGTTATTTGTTGTGTTTGTAAAAGTACTCTGGATTCAAGTTTGGGATAGGCAATAGCGAGAGTCAAATGCTGATTAGCTTTTTATGACACAGGATGTGCTTGGTATTGAGTAAATCGCGCTTTTTCAAATTCGTTGGCAATGTTATGATCTCTCTGATTTTTTTCAAGTAGAGTTATTGTGATTACTTTTCCTCTTTCTTTATCTGCTGATTGGCAGAGTACCGCTCAAGTAACTGGCTTATCTAACGCTGAGAAAGAGTGGTTATTTGAACCGCATTCTTTAACGGCTAAATTAAAAAGTCAGTCTCAGCGTTTTGCTGTAAAAGTGTTGAGTGAGCAAAAAGTAGACCTTTCTCAATCACAGCAAACGCTATTAAGTAAGCAGGTAAGTACAGTACTTAACCGTGAAGTGTTACTGTTGTGTGATGAACAACCGATTGTTTATGCTCAAAGTTGGTTGCCAGTAACAAGCAATAATACAAACAATCAGCTGCACAATATGGGAGAACGCCCGTTAGGTGATGTAATCTTTCAAGATCCTGCGTTAAGGCGTACTGATATTGAAATTGCTCGCTTTGATGGTAATCACTCATTGCAATCACTGGTGAGCGAACTTAATTTACCGAATCGCTCTTTACTGGGCAGACGCAGCGTATTTTCTTTACATAACTATCAATTTTTGGTCTGTGAGGTTTTTTTACCAGGAGCTTACTTATACTCATGAAACTAGCCGCTTTGTCTGTTAATCATATTCCCTATTACATCCAGTTAATGCGAATTGATAAGCCCATAGGCACTTTATTGCTACTTTGGCCAACTTATTGGGCACTATGGATAGCGAATGATGGTCTGCCTAGCTTAACGAACTTCATTGTGTTTACCCTTGGGGTAATAGTTATGCGAAGCGCAGGATGCGTTATCAATGATTTTGCAGATAGAAAAATTGATGGCTCAGTAAAGCGTACTTGTCAGCGGCCGCTAGCGACCGGAGCGGTAAGTAGTGGCGAAGCAATTAGTTTGTTTTTATTACTCGTTGTCATCGCTTTTATATTAGTATTATTGCTTAATATCAATACTATTTTGTTATCGTTTGGTGCACTTGGATTAGCGTTTTGTTATCCCTTTATGAAACGTTACACGCAACTTCCTCAAGTTGTATTGGGCGCGGCTTTTGGTTGGGCAATCCCAATGGCTTTTATGGCATCAATAAACTCTTTACCCGTGCAGGCATGGTTGCTATTTATTGCCAATATTTGCTGGACGGTGGCTTACGACACTATGTACGCCATGGTTGATAGAGACGATGATTTAAAAATAGGAGTAAAATCAACCGCTATTTTATTCGCCAGTTATGACCGCCATATTATAGCGCTACTTAACTTTAGCTTTTTTGCGTTGATGGTTTTAATTGGGTTGATGAATCAAATAGGATTTAGTTTTTGGTTGGGATTAGCTATTGCAGCAATGTTACTTGTGTATCAACAGCGTTTGATTCATTTACGCCAGCGAGATAATTGTTTTAAAGCATTTTTAAATAACCATTACGTAGGACTGGCTATTTTTATTGGTTTATTATTTTCTTACCCCGTTTTTGCTTAACAGGGTGGGTCGATAATGCCACTAATTGACGCGTTTTTTCTGAACCAACCAGCAATCGAATAGCGGTTATCAACAGCAGGAAGTACTTCATGTACAAAGCGTTCGCTTTCAAATAATACCAAAGTGCCTGCCGTGGGTTTTATTACTATTTCTATGCCTTTACTTTTAGGCTTGTAAATAACTAGCTCTCCACCTTTCTCTGGAGAGTTCAAATATAATACGGTAGTAAAAACACGGTTTGAACGACCTTTAAATGCATCTACATGTTTTTTATAAAAATCACCTTGCGTATATTTTGCATAGTGACATTCATAATCAAACAAACCCATAAAGAAAGTTCGATTAAGCGTATTACGAACTGCTTCCATTACTTGCTGGTAGCCAAGTTGTGCATTTGAACTGCCATCAAACCAATAGGTTTTGTCTTTACGAACTGTATTATCAATTTGCAAGTTATTTAATCGACCAATACCAGCAAGGCTAAAGTGGGGATTTATTCTGTAGCAATCTGCCATTAAATCAAAGATTAGGTCACTATCAATGGCGTTTTCAATAATGGCATAACCATGCGTTTCAATCTGCTCTAGATAAATTCCAGAAGCTGTAAAGTTGTTCATTAACGCTAGTCATAATAGTAGGGAGCGTTAGTTTAATGTAAAAAAACTTTAAAGCTACAAATTTATAGTGATCATCAAATCGCATGGTGTAATGTTATGCTTTTGAGACTTTATTTATTAGCGAGAGTAAGTGGTCAACATGCTCACCTGCTTCTATTTGTTGGCTGGTTTGCACAATAAGTTGCTCATGGCTAATATCGTTATTAGTTTTAAGTTGAATCAAGTTATGGTTTTCTGCCACAGAACTGGTGTGTTCAATACCGGCAATGGCAAAATGGTCTGACTTTTCAAGTCCGGCCATTACCTGATCAATACTGCCCACTTTAATAGTTGATACTTTATTTAATGAGTCTATTACTTCATTAAGCATTGATTGCACTTGTTTTGATTGCGAAAAACAACTGAACATTGGATAACTTTCGAGTTCTTTTTTACTAATATCGCTTTTATTTGCTAAAGGATGTTGTTTTGAACAAAATAAAATAAGCTGATCAGGTAATTGTATGTCGCTACCAATGCTATTGACTATTTGCGAGCATACACTAATGTCAATTTCACCCTGAAGTAACTTTCTATGAAGCTCAGTTTTGTTTTGTAGCTGCATTTCGATTTTAATATGCGGGTATTGGCTTAAAAATTCACCGCAGGTAATTGGTACTATGCTGCTGGTTGTTGTGGTGTAACCAATAACCAATTTTTTCTCTTCAGTGCCATTAATTGACTGAAAAGCGCGATGTTTTATTTGCTCTAGCTCATTGAGGGTATTTTTTGCAAAGTCGAGGAAAAGTTCGCCTGCTTGAGTTAATTTAACCGAGCGAGTAGAGCGGGTAACAAGTTCATAGCCAAGCTCTGTTTCAAGAGTTTGAATACTACGAGTTAACGCAGATGTGCTAATTTGGGTTTGTTCTGCAGCTTGCCTAAAATGACGAAGTAGGCCAAGCGCTACAAACTGTTCTAATTGTTCAAATCTCACTATATAGTCCTTTTTTATAGGTAAGCTAGGGGAATTGCAGATTAAAGACTGACTTTATATCCCTACAGATCAGTTGAAATAATGTTTTTAACCACCTCCTTAGATTAACTTTCTTTTCATCGTATTTAAAGAGAATAGTTGCTAAAAGTTGTTATACCTTTGGGTAATGTTAAATAACTGTAGGGTTTTATTATTGACCAAGTTTATGCAATTTTATAACAGCTTTATTAAAGTCTCGGTTTGTTAATTGCTGCTTTTGCTTTTAGGGTTGGGCTCAATAAAATTTTTACTTACTCGGTTACTTAAAGGCTTATTTTCAATGTTTTGCAATTCAATTTCTATGGCATCACAAGAGATGTGAATTTCAAATAATGAAGTAAGCAAAGATAAGCTTAAGCAACTTAAACTGACACCAAATAAAATAATGCCCGTGGTATTAAATTCTATAAATAATGCGAACATAGATAGCGTACATAATAAAAAAGCAGCCACTCCGTATACTTGCATGGTTCTTATTAATTTTATTCGCTTTCTAAGGTTGGTTATTTGCGCCACCACAACAGGACGAATAGATTCCCCTTCACGTGCATTCAGTTCTCGTATTAGTTGCGCTAGCACTAAAAATCGGTTTGTATAGGCGAGTAACAACAACGAGATTGCTGGAAAAAGTAAACCTGGAGTAGTTAGCGTCATAATGTGTCCTTAAATCATATTATTTGCTTTAGGTTACGCAGGCAAATTGTACACATAAAGTAAATGAGGTGGATATTGCAAAATATTAATAATAGCGATTCAAATATAACATCATTTGATTGGGTTACGCTTTATAACGCAGAAAATAGTTTAGAGGCCAATATAATAAAAGGATTGATTCTGAATGCGGGAATTGAGTGTCAAATTAAAGGCGAAATGCTGCAAGGTGCAATGGGCGAGATCCCGTTTGAGCAAACACAAGTAAGTGTGCAGGTTTATGCGATAAAAGAGCGCCATGCACGCGAAATATTGGTAAACTATCAGCAAGTAAAACAATCCGCTCCAGATTGGGTGTGCCCTAACTGTAATGAGCATAATGGATCAACATTTGATTTTTGTTGGTCATGTGGGACTTTAAAGAATGACAAAAGCGAATAATTTTCAGCGTATTAGAGAGTTAAATTACCTGCAAAAAGCGGTATTGGCCAGTGCGTTAATAGAGCGTATGTTGCCTAATTATGGACTATTTAGCGAGGCTACCGGTTTTGGCGATGAGGTTATTTTGCGTAATGCTTTAAATGTATGTTGGGAAAAGATACTGCTTCCTAAAAGTAAGATTGATTTAGAAAAGCAAGTCGAAAAAATTGAACCTAATGTACCTGAACTTGCTGATTTTGATATGTTTGGCACTTACCCTGCCATTGACGCTGCCACCTCATTATTGAGCTTAATGCATGGCCTTTTAGCACAAGACGAGCAAGAATTTGTTAATGTGAGTAAAATATCGCAGGCAACTGTGGCTCGCTTTATTGAGTATCAGATGACGGTTGAAGGGGATGTTGCTGATAATAAAGCAGTGCGTGAACACCCACTAATGCAATACGAAATAGAGGTATTAGGTGAACTAATTGATTTTGTAGAAGCTATGGGGCGTATTACTGCTGAAAATGTAAAAGCATTGAAAAAGCATGTCCTTGCTGATGGCCAAACTAACATTGGTTTAGCACTTTAAGTTATTTGTTTTAAACACCTTGTTAGGTGGCAGGAGAATTAACAATGCGAATTTTAGGCATTGAATCATCATGCGATGAAACTGGTATTGCTATTTATGATGACGAAAAAGGGCTACTGGCTCATCAATTATATAGCCAAGTAAAAGTACATGCTGATTACGGTGGTGTGGTACCTGAACTTGCATCTCGCGATCATGTACGTAAAACATTGCCGCTTATCGATGCGGCATTTGCACAAGCTGGCTGTGGACCTGAAGATTTAGACGGCATTGCCTACACGGCAGGACCTGGTTTAGTGGGGGCATTGTTGGTGGGCACCTCAATTGGTCGCTCTTTAGCGTATGGTTGGGACATTCCAGCTGTAGCAGTGCACCATATGGAAGGGCATTTATTAGCGCCAATGCTTGAGGAAAACGTTCCCGAATTTCCATTTATTGCTTTACTCGTATCTGGCGGTCATACCATGATGGTAAAGGTCGCGGGTATTGGCCAATATGAAGTATTGGGTGAGTCGGTAGATGACGCTGCAGGTGAAGCATTTGATAAAACAGCTAAATTACTAGGACTTGATTACCCTGGCGGTCCTCGTTTAGCTAAAATGGCTGAGCAAGGCGTTGCCAAACGATTTGTTTTTCCACGCCCGATGACAGATAAGCCTGGTCTTGATTTTAGCTTTAGTGGCCTAAAAACCGCCGCTTCGATTGCTATTCGTGAAAATGATAGTGACGAGCAAACTAAAGCAGATATTGCCCATGCATTTCAAACAGCTGTTATAGATACTCTAGTGATTAAGTGTAAGCGAGCACTAAAACAAACGGGTATTAAACGTTTAGTAATAGCCGGTGGTGTAAGTGCTAATACGCAACTACGTTTGCAACTAGAGCGTGTGATGCAAGGTATGAAGGGCGAAGTGTATTACCCACGCACTGAGTTTTGTACCGACAATGGCGCAATGATTGCTTATGCTGGTATGCAGCGTTTAAAAGCGGGACAGTTTGCTTCGCTTGATATGAAAACTAAACCGCGCTGGCCAATCGATAGCCTAGAAGCAATATAGTTAACCAGAACCTAGGTTAGTTATTACTTCTTATCATTTGTAGGGGCTTGTTTAGTCCCTACTTTTGGTTCTTCACCCTTAAATAAACGCACAATATTAGTGCGATGCCTAATAATGATCAGTAGCGTAATAAAGGTCACTGGTAAGGTATATAACGGCTTTATCCACCATGTATATAAAGGCGCTAGCGTCACAGCTACTAACGCTGCAAGGGATGAGTAGCGGGTAATCGCGACAATAATCAGCCAAGTACCAATCAATAACCCACCTAAAGAGAGCCCTATCGGCAGTAACGAGCCAAATGCTGTTGCGACCGCTTTACCCCCTTTAAAACTAAAAAATAATGGGTACATGTGCCCTAAACATGCTGCAACCGCAATTAAACCAAGCTCTAGCGGCTCAAGTTTTAAAAAGTAAGCGCCCCAAACAGGGATAGTGCCCTTTAAAATATCAAATATTAAAACTAAGCATGCGGGGAGAGCGCCGCCTAAACGGTAGACATTGGTTGCTCCTGGGTTATTGGAGCCATTTGTGCGTGGATCGGGAAGTTTGAATAGCCGCGACACTAAAATGGCCGATGAAATCGAGCCGAGCAAATAGGCTAATACAAACATTAAAATGACTAACACGCGCTTCCTTATTTTTTAATCATTACTTTTAAGCTATTATTGGCGTCAAAATTTACGGGCTTCTTAAATTACTCGCAATTTTGTAACTATTCTATTGTAGAAGTAATTTTAGTATATTTAAACACTGATTAAAGTATATACAGTATTAATTTGATTGATACAATATGTAATTAACTCAGTGACTTGTTACAGTCATTTGGAGTATCAATGGACAAGGTATTTATATCACAATTGCATGTCGAAACGATTATCGGGGTGTATGATTTTGAAAAGAAAAGTAAACAAAGCCTGTACTTTGATATTGAGATGCTAAGCGACATTAAGCCCGCAGCACAAAACGACGATATTAACTTAGCATTAGATTACGCTAAGGTGAGTGAGCGAGTTATCGAGCACAGCACTGCTAAACCAGTCGAGCTTTTAGAAACGCTGGTGGAGCAATTGGCGCAAATTATCTTAACCGAATTTAATACTCCTCAAGTAACAATAAAAGTTAGCAAGCCTGCTGCAGTTCCACAAGCGCAAACAGTGGGTGTAGAGATTACGCGCATTAAGGCTACGGCTTAAATGGCGCAGATATTTATTAGCCTAGGGTCAAACATTAATAAAGCTGAGCATATTCGGCGTGCTCTAGTGGCGTTAAATCAGCACTTTGAAAACACACATCACTCATCAGTATTTGAAAGTGAAGCTGTGGGTTTTGCCGGTAATAACTTTTATAACTCAGTGCTTGCCGCCACCACTAACATGGCGCTGGTTGATGTGTGCGCGTTATTAAAACAAATTGAACGCGACAATGGCCGCCAAGCAAATGATAAAAAATTTAGCCCACGTACTTTGGATCTCGACTTACTCTTTTATGATGATGTGATTTGCGAGAGCCCAGCACAATTACCGCGTGACGAAATTACTAAAAACGCCTTTGTTTTACAGCCTTTAGCTGAGGTGGCCCCTGATTTTTATCATCCGGTAGCAAAACAAACGATTGCCCAAATATGGAATGCATATAACAACCCTCAACAAAAACTATGGAAGGTGGAGTTTTCTAACCCATGAGTATTATAGAAATAATTGTTTTAGCCCTAATTCAGGGATTTACTGAGTTTTTACCTATATCGAGTTCGGCACACTTAATTTTACCATCACAAATTTTAGGCTGGGAGGATCAAGGGTTAGCGTTCGATGTTGCTGTTCACGTAGGCACTTTAATTGCGGTTGTTATTTATTTCCGTAAAGAAGTAGCCGATATACTCGGTGCTTGGTTTAAATCGTTTGGCGTGCAGGGCACAACAGATGATAGCAAACTAGGTTGGTGGATCATTTTAGGTACTGTGCCAGCAGCTATTTTAGGCTTGTTATTAAAAGATTTTGTTGAACTGTACTTACGCAGTGCATGGGTGATTGCGACCACAACAATCGTATTTGGTCTATTGCTTTGGTACGCCGATGCCAAAGGTAAGCAAATAAAAACAATCTATCAGTTAAACTGGAAAACGGCCCTCATTATTGGCTTTGCACAAGCCGTTGCAATGATCCCTGGCACTTCACGTTCAGGTATTACCATGACAGCGGGTTTAATGTTAGGTATGAACAAGCAAAGTGCAGCGCGCTTTTCGTTTTTATTAGCTATTCCAATCATTTCAATGATGGGTCTTTATTATACTGCAGAGCTTGCCCTTGGCGATCATATCGTAGATTGGACGGCATTATTGTTAGGTGTAGTGCTGTCGTTTTTATCAGCTTATGCTTGTATTTTTATGTTTTTAAAAGTGATTGAGCGAATGGGAATGCTACCATTTGTTATTTATCGTTTATTATTAGGTGTCGGTTTAATATTCTTTTTAATGCTATAAGCTATTAATCTTCAGGAAAGCCTCCCACTTTGGGAGGCTTTTTTATTTGCGCCAAGGGTTAATGGTAACTTAAGCTAAATTTTGGCATTATAGCGCCATTAAATTTTGCCCTAGAGCAAACTCCGCGCAGGATGAAAGGATAGTAAATGCATATACATATTTTGGGTATTTGTGGCACATTTATGGGTGGTATTGCCGCTATAGCAAAATCATTGGGTCACCACGTTACTGGGTCAGATCAAAACGTTTACCCACCAATGAGTACTCAGCTACAAGAACTGGGTATTGAACTAACACAGGGCTATGACGTATCTCAACTAGAGCCAGCTCCAGATATCGTTGTTATTGGTAATGCTATGAGCCGTGGTAACCCGTGTGTTGAATATGTACTCGATAAGAGCCTGCCTTATACTTCAGGACCTGAGTGGCTAAAACATAACTTACTACAAGATTCGTGGGTGCTGGCTGTGGCAGGAACTCATGGTAAAACAACCACCGCCAGTATGTTGGCGTGGATACTTGAATATGCGGGTTTAAAGCCTGGCTTTTTAATTGGCGGAATTGTACAAAATTTTGGTCTTTCTGCGCGAGTTGGGCAAACGCCATTTTTTGTTATAGAAGCCGATGAGTACGACACGGCCTTTTTTGATAAACGCAGTAAATTTGTTCATTATTTACCTCGAACACTTATTTTAAATAATCTTGAATTTGATCATGCTGATATTTTTGAAGATTTAAACGCAATTAAAAAACAATTTCACCATTTGATTCGTACACTACCGCAAAGCGGCAAAGTGCTGTGGCCAAAAAATGATGAAGCACTGAGCGATGTGATTACAAAAGGCTTGTGGAGCGAGAGCGAAACTCTAGGCGATGACTGGAATTATGAATTACTCAAAGCCGATGGTTCTCAATTTAATGTTTTACTAAATAGGCAGTTACAAGGCGTTGTTAGTTGGCAAGCGATTGGTGAGCATAACGTTAAAAATGCCATTATGGCTATTGCAGCAGCACGCCATGTGGGAATTGCAATAGAGCACAGTATTGAAGCTTTGGGCGAGTTTATCAGCCCAAAAAGGCGGATGGAGCTTAAAGCAGATATTAATCATATTAAAGTGTATGACGATTTCGCCCATCACCCTACCGCGATTCAAACAACACTTGCGGGGCTGCGTGCTAAAGTGGGGGATGAAAAAATTATTGCGATTTTAGAGCCGCGCTCTAACACCATGAAAATGGGAGTGCATCAATTTACACTTCTCGATTCACTTCGCGATGCAGATGATGTGCTGTTATTTGAACCAGAAAATTTAAACTGGTCACTTAAAGAGCAAGCTGACAAAGCGGGTATGCAGTGCTTTGATTCTACAACCGCTATTATTGATACAGTGCTTGAGAATGTTGAGCCAAATCAACATGTTTTAATTATGAGTAATGGTGGTTTTAATGGTCTTCATCAGCAACTTGTTAATGGTTTGACCGATAAATACAGCGGAGAATAATGTGCAATTTAAAGATACAATTACCTTAGCATTTAGTGGCGCATCAGGCGCACCATATGGGTTAAGGCTGTTGGAAGTGTTACTTGAACAACAATTTCAAGTGTATGTGCTTATCTCAAGTGCCGCGCGCGTAGTTTTTGATACCGAGTCCAATATAAAGCTATCAGGGAATGAAGATAAAGCTACCGAGCAGTTAAGTGCATTATTTAACGCCAAGCCTGAACAATTAAAGGTATTTGGCAAAGATAATTGGTTCAGTCCGGTGGCTTCGGGCTCAGCAGCACCGAAAAAAATGATAGTATGTCCATGTAGTGCCGGGTCTGTGTCTGCGATTGCAGTCGGCGCATCAGATAACTTATTAGAGCGCGCTGCCGATGTGGTGATAAAAGAGCGAGGTCAACTTATTTTAGTCCCTCGAGAAACTCCGTTTAGCGAAATTCACTTAGAAAATATGCTTAAATTGTCGCGTTTAGGGGTCACTATCATGCCCGCTGCACCTGGTTTTTATCATCAACCACAAAGCATAGAAGACTTAGTTGATTTTATGGTGGCGCGAATTTTAGATCATTTAAATATTGAACATAATCTCACAAAGCGCTGGGGTTATGGTGAGGGTAAGAAATGAATAAGCAAAACATTGCTTTAAATATTGAAGGCCTTACCAAGGTTTACAAAAATGGGGTTGAGGCAGTAAAAGGCGTTGATTTACAAGTGCATGAAGGTGACTTTTTTGCACTACTTGGTCCAAATGGGGCGGGTAAATCAACCACTATTGGGGTGATATCTTCTTTAGTTAATAAGACCAAAGGTAAAGTTGAAGTATTTGGTCATGATATTGATACCGACCTAGAAGCAGCGAAAGCTAACTTAGGTTTAGTGCCGCAAGAGTTTAACTTTAGCCAGTTTGAAACCCTAAGCCAAATACTCGTTAATCAAGCAGGTTATTATGGTGTTCCTCGCGCGCAAGCGCACAAACGTGCTGACAAGTACTTAGCACAGCTAGGGTTACTTGAGAAAAAAGATAAGCAAGCGCGTACCCTTTCTGGTGGTATGAAGCGTCGTTTGATGATTGCACGCGCCTTAATGCATGAACCAAAGTTACTTATTTTAGATGAACCAACAGCGGGCGTTGATATAGAGCTGCGCCGCTCAATGTGGGAGTTTTTAAGGCAAATTAACGAACAAGGTGTGACCATTATTTTAACCACTCACTACCTTGAAGAAGCCGAATTACTGTGTAAAAACATCGCTATAATTGATACCGGTCGCATAGTTGAAAACACCACCATAAAAGCCTTGTTAGCTAAATTAGACAAAGAAACCTTTGTATTGGATTTAAAACAGCCTACCAAACCGGTGACGCTTGAAGGGTATAATTTCACTATGACTGATGAGCACACCATTGAAGTTGAAGTGGCTAAATCACAAGGGCTCAATGCTGTATTTAGCGCGTTAACCGAACAAGGAAATACTGTGCTAAGCATGCGTAATAAAGCAAATCGATTAGAAGAATTATTTGTAGGTTTATTAGAGCAAGGGCGGGGCGAATAAATGTTTAAATATGGCGTAGCCTTAAAAAGTATTTGGATTAAAGAGTGTATTCGTTTTTTGCGTATTTGGGTGCAAACCTTAGTACCGCCAGCGATTACTATGAGCTTATATTTTGTTATTTTTGGAAATTTAATAGGCTCGCGTATTGGCGATATGGGCGGCTTTAGTTACATGGAGTTTATTGTTCCTGGCCTTATTATGATGTCAGTTATAACAAACTCTTACTCGAATGTGGCTTCGAGCTTTTACTCAACTAAGTTTCAAAAAAGTATTGAAGAGTTATTGGTTGCACCTGTGCCTAATTACATCATTGTGTTGGGTTATATGGGCGGAGGCATGACCCGTGGCATTATGGTTGGCTTTATTGTAACGTGCGTTTCTTTATTTTTTGTAGATATACAAATACATAATATTTTTGTGATTATAGCCACTGTTATTCTTACCTCGGCGGTGTTTGCCTTGGGCGGATTAATCAACGCTATTTATGCAAACAGTTTTGATGACATAAGCATTATTCCGACCTTTATTTTAACGCCTCTAACTTATTTAGGCGGGGTGTTTTACTCAATCACTTTACTGCCTGATTTTTGGCAAATGGTGTCGCAAATAAATCCTATTATTTATATGGTTAACGCATTCAGATACGGATTCTTAGGTGTTTCTGATGTTGATTTAACAGTTGCGATTGCGGTGTTGTTGGTGTTTATCAGCGTATTATTTACTTTAGCACTGACGCTAATTAAAAAAGGTGTGGGGCTAAGACACTAATGAGCGATGCAAATTCACGTAGTATTGTATCTAATCAAGCGGGACTTCATGAAAAGCTTGATGAAATAGTTAATAAACACTTACAAGCCGAGTTTAAAAAGCCAATTGCAGCGCATACTCAAACCGCATTTGATGAAGTTAATGCTAAGGTACAAGCCTTTGATGGACCGCTTATTTTAGACTCCTGTTGTGGCGTTGGCGAAAGCACTGCTAATTTAGCGAAACGTCATCCTGATGCGTTAGTTGTGGGCATTGATAAGTCATCTCACCGACTTGATAAGCATGATGTTGAGTATAAACAAACTGAGAGTGGTCAATACATTTTGGTGCAAGCTGACTTAAATGATTTTTGGCGTTTAGCTGTCGCTGCTAATTGGCGGCCTACTCATCACTATTTGCTATATCCAAACCCTTGGCCTAAGTCTAAGCACATTCAACGGCGCTGGCATGGGGCGGCTATCTTCCCCTTTATTGTTAAATTAGGTGGTTTGCTTGAAGTGCGCAGTAACTGGGATATCTATGTTAAAGAGTTTGCCAGGGCGCTCGAGTTAGCAGGGTATCCTTGTCAAACTGCGTTGTTTGAATCAGACGAAGCAATTACTCCTTTTGAGCGTAAGTACTGGGCCAGTGGTCAGCAAAGCCACCGACTAGCCATTAATATTAATAACTAATCCATTGCTTTTTTAAACTCAGTAACATGTGGCGTTGGTTTGCCAAGGAAACTACCTTGCATCAGCGTCACATTTAGTTGGCTGAGTAACTCTGCAACCGTATTACTTTCTACCGCTTCAACAACCAATTCAAGTTCAAGCTGCTGGGCTATATCAGTGATGTAGGATATAAATAGCGACGTATTTGCATCATTTAATAGCTGCTTTGCGATTGCTCCATCGAGTTTTATACCATCAACCTCCACTTTTAAAGTATTAAGAGTATTAATAAACTCATTACCCCAGCAGTGCATCACCACCTTTGCCCCCTTACTTTTTACCATTGCGATAAATGACTTTATTTCATAGTAATGTGAAATAACCTGCGACTCTAAAATTGAAATAGTAATGTTTTCAGGATTAGGGTAGCGATGAAGCTCATACGCAATATGATCATAAATAGTGGGATCTGCAATGTTTTCAGCGCACAGCGTTAACTCCCAACAAATTGCTGATTTACGAAAACGTGAAACACATTGAGTAAACAGGGCATGGGTTAACATGCCATTCATACGCAGTCTATTTAGTGCATTTGCAAAGGTATCAGGGGTTAAAATCTCCCCTTGTGAAGTGACTATTCTCGGTGAGCAATCATACCTAATAACTTCATCGGTATGAGTATTTATAACCGGCTGAAAGTAAGGAACAACACGATGAGCATCAAATGCTTCACGAATTTCTTTTGCTATTTCAACATTATATAAATATAGAGATTTAGCGTCGTTAATTGCCTCACAGTAGTTAACTATGCTCTGATCGCCCTGCTTAGATTGCAGTAACGCAATATGAGCATTCTTAAGCAGTAATGACTTATTGCCTCTAGCTACACCAGCGTTAAGTGTAATATAAATAAAAGGCTGATTTAAAAACGGTATATTTTTATTATGCGATTGTATGATGCTATATAGCTCATCAAAGGGAGTTTCTTTATCAGTCAAAATAGCGAGTTTATTAGTTGCAATACGATAAATACGTGCGTGCAAACGGGCTTGCTGCTTAAAGTGAGTGAGCAGCTTTTTCATCACTTCATCGGCTGTTTTTGTGCCAAAAAAACGGCTGATATTATCAATTTCGTTCACTAAAATAATCGCAATTTGTAAATGATGTTCATTGCTTTTTTTTAGCCGTTTTTCTAAGGCAATATGATTTTCGAATCCGCTTGCATGGTCGCTCATTAATGAACGACGTACTCCATAGTAATAAAGAGTATAAACTATTAATAAAATAATAATTACGCAGCAAAAATGAAACATAGATTGATATAAGTCTGTTTTTAACGCATTGCTAATTTTATCAACGCTAATATCTGCAGCTGTAATATAGGTTCTGCCATTTTTTGCCAGATGAGGAATATATACTGTTTTAGAATGGCCGCGATGCGCTGTTGAGGTTTCAAAAATAGGGGCCGTTGATAAAAATGCAGCCATAGTTATAGGCGTGGCTTCGGGATAAAGATCTAAAAACTGAGTAACTTTACCGTTATTTTGATCATCTTGAGTGTAGCTAGAGGCAGTAAAATAAACATTTTCATCAATCAGTACCATTGAATATAAATAATCTATATTTAAATCATTGGCCAATGCCGAAAGCTGGTCGGCTTTATTTTGATAGCTTGAAAAGCTAATTTCTTGCGCTACTTTATCGTGATAATCACTACCTAAAATGTACTTTACGCTAGTGGCTGCATTTAATAAACGATTATCAATGCTGCGTATCACATCATTATTGATGGCAGTGTAGGTGTAGTAACTGTAAATTATTAAGCTGACTAAAAAAAAGACGGTACCGAGCGCCAACCGAGTTAATTTTAGATTTCCTTTTAGCATGTAACATCCTTATTTTTTGTTAGATTTATTATACTTAAAAATTATAAATGCCCAATATTTTAATTACCCTTTGTACTAAATATAAAAAATAGTGAAATGTTATCTATTTTGTATTGTCTTTTATGGCTTAAAACGAGACATTTTTGTCATATTGCAGTAAAGTTAGCGCAATTTTTTAGAAATGCCGTTGCTTAAAAACACCTTAAATTAGCGTGTTTTACAAACTAACAGGTGTTTTAGTCACACACTAGGTATGAAGATGGATCAAAAGCGTTGTGCCGTCGCCTCTAAAGAAAGCCTCAAACGGATATTTACCGTTCCAGAGGCCCCTGACTCAACTTTGAGCAAAATAGAGCTTGAAATTTCGAGTAATTTAGCAGGTTTCTTAAACGAAAATATCGCGGCAATTGAAAAACCATTACATGAAATAGAAAAAGATTTTCAATCTGCGGCTATCCCTGAAGAGCCAACGTTTGTGTCTTGCTATGCCCAAGATATTATGGAACAGCTGGTTGCTCATTCTGTACATACCGCAGCGCCAAGCTTTATTGGTCACATGACATCTGCTCTGCCACATTTTTTACTGCCGTTATCGAAATTAATGGTTGGGCTAAATCAAAACCTTGTAAAAATAGAAACCTCAAAAGCGTTTACCCCATTAGAGCGTCAAGTTTTAGGAATGATGCATCATTTAGCTTATGGACAAAATGATGGCTTTTATTCTAAATGGATGCACAGTGCAAAAACCTCTTTAGGAGCATTTTGCTCTGGTGGCACAGTAGCTAACATTACAGCACTTTGGATTGCCCGCAACCGCTTATTGAAAGCGGATGGCAACTTTAAAGGCATTGCTGCACAAGGTTTAGTGGCGGGAATGCTTCATTATGGTTACAAAGGACTGGCGGTTTTAATCTCTGAGCGAGGTCATTACTCATTAGGCAAATCGGTTGATTTATTAGGTATTGGCCGTGAGAATTTAATTGGTATTAAAACATCGGCTGATAATAAAGTTGATGTAGATGCTATGCGAGAAAAAGCGCTAGAGCTTGAAGCGCAAGGCATTAAAGTGATGGCAATTATTGGTGTAGCCGGAACGACTGAAACTGGTAATATCGATCCACTTGAAGACATGGCTAATTTAGCACAAGAGATTAATTGCCACTTTCATGTTGATGCGGCGTGGGGCGGAGCTACTTTACTCTCTAATACCCATAGGCACCTTTTAAAAGGTATTGAGCATGCAGATTCAATCACCATTGATGCGCATAAACAAATGTATGTACCGATGGGAGCAGGTTTGGTGCTGTTTAAAGACCCTGCTGCAACTGATGCCATCGAGCACCATGCTGAATATATTTTACGTAAAGGCTCTAAAGATTTAGGCAGCCATACCCTTGAGGGGAGCCGCCCTGGTATGGCGATGTTAGTGCATGCTTGCTTACGTGTTATTGGTCGTAAAGGCTACGAAATGCTTATCGATCGCAGTATTAAAAAAGCCCGTTACTTCGCTGATTTGATAAAAGCTGATGAAGACTTTGAATTAATATCAGAACCTGAGCTATGTTTGCTAACTTATCGTTATGTCCCTAAGCAAATTAAAAATGCGATAGCACAGGCCAACGCACAAACCCGTTTAGATATTTTTGCCGCGCTTAATCGTTTTACTGCAAGCATGCAAAAACGTCAACGTGAATCAGGTCGCTCGTTTGTATCGCGTACACGTTTAACGCCAGTTCAATATGATAACCAACCAACCGTGGTATTTAGAGTGGTGCTTGCGAATCCGCTTACATCAGGTGCAATATTAAAAGAGATATTAGAAGAGCAGAAAGAACTAGCTCAAACCGACCCTGTATTTAAAAAGTATTTACGAAAATATATGTAACTAACCTGAACTCTGGTTAAGAGATTTACTAACATATTGAATCGAAGATGATATTTATGTTTATTTTCTCTAGCCAGAGATTTTCAGTGAAAACAAGGCGAACTTACGCGTCAATAGCTAGCCTATTGCAAGTAAATTCAACGCAGTTAGCGCTAAAAATAGCTGCTTGAGATAGATATATTACTCAGAGTTCAGGTTAAATATAAATGCTATAAAAAAGACGCTTAATAGCGTCTTTTTTGTTACTGATTAAAAGCAACTCGCCTTTATGAGGTTGCTGATAATTTGTTGCGAAGGCTTTATTTTTTCCATCGCTAAATATTCATCGGGCTGATGCGCTTGGTTAATTGAACCCGGTCCCATGACGATGGTTTCACAACCCAGTTGTTGTATAAATGGTGCCTCAGTACAGTAATTAACAGCCACCGCTTTTTGCCCTGCTATATTTTCGGCTAGTTTAACTAACGCGCTGTCTGTGCTTCCTGTAAATGCTGGAATTGGCTCATGTAAATCAATCACACTGACCGAATTAGGGTATTGCTGATTTATATCGTAGGTTGCATCAAGCAGCAATGCTTGCAGCTCTTGTACACTTAAGCCAGGAAGAGGGCGCATATCAATGTGCATTTCACAGCAACCGCAAATCCGATTTGCATTATCGCCCCCATGAATATTACCTAAATTGAGCGTTGGGTGAGGAATTTCAAAGTAATTTATTGAATATTTATTCTTAAGTTGTTCTTTTAAGATTAGCAATTTTGTAATCACTTTATGCATCACTTCGATGGCGTTAAGACCCCGTTCGGGATCTGAGCTATGTCCTGAACGGCCGACAACTCTTATTGCTGTACTCATATGACCTTTATGAGTAAATACTGGCGTCATATCAGTAGGTTCACCAATAATACAGCGACTTGGCTTTAAATTTGGGTGCTTACAGATTTGTTGTGCGCCAGCCATAGTGGTTTCTTCGTCTGCGGTGGCTAATATTAAAATTGGTTGTGTTTGTTGCTTTTCATCAAGCTCACTAATAGCCTGCAGTACAAAAGCAAAAAAACCTTTCATATCAATGCTACCTAAGCCAAATAGTTTGTTATCTCGCTCAGTTAATTTAAATGGGTTGTGATTCCAACGACTATCATCAAATGGCACCGTATCAGTGTGACCTGCCAGCATTAAACCGCCGTCGCCTTGACCGCGTTTTGCTAATAAGTTGTAGCGACCTTTGTTGCCTTCTAACTCTATTATTTCACAGTTAAAACCTAAGCTTTCACACCATTGCGCTAGCAATTCAATGACACTTTTATTACTCATACATAAATGATCTTCAATGGCACTGATAGAGGGGGCAGCAATCAATTGCTGGTACATCGAAATAAATGACGGCAGAGACATAAAAAATTCCAAAATAAGTATTCATTTTAATTGCATAACAATATAAAAGTATTTACTATGAATATCAATTCACTTTTTAAGCATAAATATATTAAAGTTACGCCATGAAAACAATACGACGATAGTTATCACTCATAAATTTAATCTGTTTGGCTGGGTTATACCCTAGTGTAAACAAACAACATGGAATGTGGTCACTAATTTTAGATAAAGAGTAAATAATGAACGTAGTAATTATAGGTGCCAGCGGTTACAGCGGCGCAGAACTGGCTAGCTTAGTAGCAAAACATCCAACTCTTTCGCTAACTGGTTGTTATGTATCAGCGCAAAGTTTAGATAAACATAAATTGCTTAGTGAATTGTATCCTGAGCATTTAGGATTACTTGATTTACCTCTGCAGCCACTAAATGAACATGCACTTGCTGATATCACTCATTCAGCAGATTACGTTTGTCTGTGCACCGATCATAAAGTAAGTGTGGATTTAGCGCCTCAGTTTTTAGCGATGGGCAAAAAGGTATTTGACCTTTCCGGTGGCTATCGTCTTGCAAGTAATGATGATTACGTTACTTATTATGGTTTTGAACACCAACATCCAGAACTACTTAATCAAGCGGCTTATGGTCTTGCTGAATGGAATAGTAAAGTCATTACTGATGCTCAGCTAATTGCTGTTGCTGGCTGCTACCCAACGGCTGCATTAAATGCATTAAAGCCTCTTCAGCAAGCGTGTTTGTTGAGTGATGAAAAAATTATTATTAATGCGGTTTCTGGCGTAACGGGCGCAGGGCGTAAAGCCAGCCTAGGGACTCATTTTTGTGAGGTATCACTTGCACCCTATGGTTTGTTTAATCACCGTCACGGGCCTGAAATACAACAGCACCTAGGTCATGAGGTGTTATTTACTCCTCATTTAGGTAATTTCCCGCGCGGTATTTTAGAAACTATTTATGTGCAATTAAAGCCGGGTGTGACCAGTGAGCAAGTAGCTAAAGCTTATCAAGTATTGGCTGATGAGCCATTAATTCGTTTGCTTGGCAGCAAAACCCCTTCGATTAAAGGAGTGGCCAAACAACCTTATGTAGATATTGCGTGGCAGCAGCAAGGCTCACAGTTAATAGTAATGGCAGCAATTGACAACTTATTAAAAGGGGCAGCTGGTCAGGCTTTGCAATGTATTAATTTATCAATGGGCTTGCCTCACACTACAGGTCTAATAGGAGCGTTTAGATGAGCAGTAAAACGTGGGTTATTAAACTCGGTGGTGCAGTACTCAATACTGAAAATGCCGCTAAAGCATTATTTGAAATACTCAACGAGCAAGATGATGCACAGTTTGTGATTGTGCATGGGGGTGGCTCATTAGTTGATAGCTGGTTAAAAGAGGCTGGTTTTGCCAGTGCTAAACACCAAGGTTTACGTATTAGCCCTAAAGAACAGATGCCTTATATTGTTGGAGCCCTTGCGGGTGCGGCAAACAAACAACTCATGGCGCAAGCAATTAGTGTTGGTCATAAGCCGGTGGGGTTAAGTTTATATGAAGCAGGGATCACCGCCTCGCAAAAATTAAAAGCATTGGGTCAAGTAGGTCAATGTCACAACAATGCTGATTCTATTATTAATGATTTACTCAGTGCTGGCCGGTTACCAATCATCAGTTCTATCGGCTTTGATGAGCAGGGCTTGTTATACAACGTTAATGCCGATGAAGCAGCCGCCGCAATGGCAAATAATTTAAATGCAGAACTTATTTTTATGACGGACGTAGAGGCGGTACTTGATGCCAATAAGCAGCCTTTACATCAACTTGACACAAAACACATTGATACTTTAATTGCAGAGGGAGTAATTTTGGGCGGGATGGAGGTCAAAGTTAAGACCAGTCTTCACGCAGCCCAACATTTACGACGCGGTGTGTACATTTCCAGCTGGCAAAAGCCAGAAAACTTAACTGCTTTGCTGCAAGGCGAGCATGTCGGAACTAAAGTAACACCATAGGTTGAACATGTTTAAAGATTTTTTAACGGGTCTAGAATTAGACCAACAAGGCGCACTAAATTTATTAAAGTTAGCGCAAGATATTAAAGAAAGCCCAAGTAAATATAGCCAAGTGCTAGCTGGTAAGTCAGTGGTTACTTTGTTTGAAAAGCAAAGTTTACGTACTCGCCTTTCATTTGATATTGGTATAAACCGTTTAGGGGGCCATGCGGTTTACCTTGACCAACAAAATGGTGCAATGGGCGCCCGCGAATCAATAAAAGATTTTGCCTTAAATATTTCGACTTGGGCAGACGGGATTGTTGCGCGGGTTAATCAGCACAGTACGTTAACGACACTCGGTGAGTATTCATCCGTTCCTGTGATTAACAGTTTGTGTGATTTATATCACCCATGCCAAGCATTAGCTGATTTTTTAACGCTACAAGAAGTTCATGGTGATGTTAGCCAGTTAAAGCTTGCCTACCTAGGTGAGGGCAATAATGTAACGCACTCATTAATGCTATTAGCCGCTACTTTAGGAACAGACTTTGTCGCTGTAACACCAAAAGGCAGCTCACCTGATTCGCAAGTACTTAAAAAAGCAGAGCAAATAGCAGCGATGAATGGCGCTTCTGTAATGGTAAGTGACAGGGTTGAGGCTGCAGTAGGCGCTAATGTTGTTTACGCCGATACCTGGGTATCAATGGGGGATACAACTCCTCTTGAGCAAGTAAAAGAAAAATACATGCCTTATCAATTAAACCAGGCATTGTTAGAAAAAACCGGTGCAACTACGGTATTACATTGCCAACCGGCACACCGTGAGTTTGAAATTACTTCTGAGGTAATGGATGGCCCTGCATCAAAAATTATACAGCAAGCAGAAAACCGCATGCATGCGCAAAATGCGCTATTAGTTACATTGTTAAATCCAAATTTTGTTAAGGAACACCTATGAGTTCAATTAAAAAAGTCGTTTTAGCCTATTCAGGTGGTCTTGATACATCGGCTATCGTGCCATGGTTAAAAGAGAACTACGGCTGTGAAGTTATTGCCTTTGTTGCCGATGTTGGCCAAGGCGCTGAAGAACTTGAAGGCGTAGAAGCTAAAGCTATAGCGTCAGGTGCATCTGAGTGTTACGTGGTTGATTTAAAAGATGAGATGGTAAGCGATTATATTTACCCAACGCTTAAAACGGGTTCTATATATGAAGGGACTTATTTACTTGGTACCTCTATGGCGCGTCCAATTATTGCTAAAGCGCAAGTAGAAATTGCGCGTAAAGTAGGTGCCGATGCACTTTCTCACGGCTGTACAGGCAAAGGTAACGACCAAGTACGTTTTGAGTCATGTTTTGCCGCACTCGCACCTGATTTAAAAGTGATTGCGCCTTGGCGTGAGTGGGATTTATCAAGCCGTGAATCATTGCTTGATTACCTAGCCGAGCGTGATATTCCATGTTCTGCGTCAGCAACAAAAATTTATAGTCGTGATGCTAACGCATGGCATATTTCACACGAAGGCGGCGAGCTTGAGGACCCATGGTGTGAACCAAGTGAGCAAGTATGGACCTGGACTAACTCTCCAGAGCAAGCACCTGATAAAGCTGAACACGTCACTTTATCGGTTGTTGAAGGTGAAGTGGTTGCTGTAAATGGCGAAGAGCTTAAACCTTATGATTGTTTAGTTAAATTAAACGACATTGCATCACCACATGGTGTTGGTCGTGTTGATATTGTAGAAAACCGTTTAGTGGGTATGAAATCGCGTGGTTGTTATGAAACGCCAGGCGGTACTGTGATCATGGCAGCGCTTCAAGCAATTGATGAGTTAGTACTTGATAAAGCGAGCCGTAAATGGAAAGAAGTACTCGGTGGTGAATTTTCACACTTAGTTTACGACGGTCGTTGGTTTACGCCGCTAAAAGATTCTATTTTAGCCGGTGCAGAAGCGCTTTCTACACTAGCAACGGGCGAAGTGGTACTTAAGCTTTATAAAGGCCAAGTGACAGCGGTTCAGAAAAAATCACCTAACAGTTTATATAGCGAAGATTTTGCTACCTTTGGTGAAGACGATGTTTATGACCAATCGCACGCAGAAGGCTTTATTCGTTTATTCTCGCTATCAAGCAGAATTTCAGCATTAGCTAAAAAGTAATTTTTTATGCCCCTTGGAATTAAGGGGCTATTATCGGGTTTGGAGAAATTTCATGGCATTATGGGGCGGACGTTTTTCTACGGGTCCAGATGAAGCGTTTAAACAGTTTAACGATTCACTTCCCTTCGATTATCAATTAGCAGAGCAAGATATAATTGGCTCTGTTGCATGGGCTGGTGCACTTGAACAAGTAAGCGTGTTATCTAGTGATGAGCACAAAAAGCTGGTATCGGCACTTTATGAGTTACTTGAAGAGGTAAAAGCAGACCCAATGGCTGTAGCTACCTCAGGTGCAGAGGATATTCACTCGCATGTTGAAGCTGCACTAATTGAAAAAGTAGGTGATTTAGCTAAAAAGTTACACACAGGCCGAAGCCGTAACGACCAAGTTGCTACCGACTTTAGACTCTGGTGCCGCGATACCGCCGATCATATTTTAAAAGCAATTGCGCAACTTAAAGCAGAGTTTATTGGCTTAGCTGAACGTGAGCTTGGCACAATATTACCAGGTTATACCCACTTACAACGTGCACAACCGGTGTTATTTAGCCATTGGTGTATGGCTTATGTAGAAATGCTTGAGCGTGATGAAAGTCGATTACAAGATGCCCAAGCACGAATGAATTATTGCCCACTCGGCAGTGGCGCTCTTGCAGGCACTGCATACCCGATTGACCGCCATGCACTTGCACAAGGGCTAGGATTTACTGGCGCGACTAAAAATAGTTTAGATGGCGTATCTGATCGTGACTTTGTGGTTGAGCTATTAAGCTGCGCGTCTATTTCTATGATCCACTTATCGCGGATGTCTGAAGACCTGATTTTTTATAACTCAGGCGAAGCTGGCTTTATTGAACTGGCCGATAATGTGACCTCGGGTTCATCTTTAATGCCACAGAAAAAAAACCCAGATGCATTAGAGCTAATTCGTGGTAAAACTGGCCGGGTGTTTGGTGCGTTTAGCGCAATGATGATGACTCTAAAAGCACTACCGCTTGCCTACAATAAAGACATGCAAGAAGACAAAGAAGGCATTTTTGATGCCATGCCAACATGGCTTGCGTGTATTCATATGGCACAAGCGTGTATTAAAGGTATAAAAGTTAAAGCAGATAAAACCCTTGCAGCGGCAAAAGGTGGCCACGCGAATGCAACCGAACTTGCTGATTACTTAGTCGCTAAAGGAGTGCCGTTCAGAGAAGGGCATCATATTGTTGGGGTGTTGGTGCAACTAGCCATTAGTGAAGGTAAAACGTTAGAGGAGCTTTCACTAGAGCAGTATAAATCAGTAAATCCAGTGTTTGAAGATGACGTGTATCCGGTACTTGAAATTGACGCCTGTATAAAAGCACGCCAAGCGCTTGGCGGTACATCATTAGAGCAAGTAAGCAAAGCGGTGAAAGACGCGAAAAAAAAACAGCAAATAACGGTTCGTGATGCCAACTTAGATGACGTAGAAGCAATTGCTAAACTCGTACAGCACTGGGCAACAGTCGGCGAAAATTTACCGCGAGCTAAAAGTGATATGGTGCACTCAATTAATGAGTTTGCCGTAACCGAGATAGACGGTCAGGTATCGGGTTGTGCTTCACTTTATATTTACGACACAGGATTAGCTGAAATACGTTCATTAGGCATTGATCCTAAAAGCGCAGTAACGGGGCAGGGACGAGAACTGGTTGAACACTTATTAGTGAAAGCCAAAAAGTTGGCACTTAATCGTGTCATTGTTCTGACTCGTGTACCTGACTTTTTCGAAAATCAGCGGTTTAGTTTCTGTAATAAAGAGAGCCTACCTGAAAAAGTAATGAAAGATTGCGAGCTATGTTTACGCAAAGAAAACTGTGATGAAGTCGCAATGGAATATATGTTAAAGCCAAGTAATAGCATGGAGATCCCCTGTAAAAACGTGGCTTGAGCAATCCCTAGGATAAAAAACGCACGGTGACCCCGATGCGTTTTTTTTTGAGTAAAATAAAATAATTTTTTAATTAATATACTATTAATTTAAAGTTGGCATATCGTTTGCTTTTATTGTTCTGTAGCGTGTTGTTGAGTCAATTAAACAACGTAGGCAATGCGTTACTGCAGTTATTTAGTAACTGCTTCAGGTGGTGTGATTTAAATTTGCGCCAATAATAAATTTAATACTCAAAAGGATTAATCACATGCAAATTTCAGCGAACAGCCAAGTACAAATGCAAGCATACAACAAAACGCAACAATTAAAGCCTGCAATGGAACAAACTGCTAGCCCTAAAACCCTACAATCTGATACAGTAAGTATATCTCAAGAGGCGATGACTGCAGCTGGTGCAGAACTTCATCGTGGTGGCGTTATACTTGACACTAGTAAGCCTAAGTAACATTAAAGGTCATGAATGTTTTTAACTGAGTTTTTTGGTTTTTTCTCGCTGTCTGCTTTTGCAAGCTGGGGCTTCTTGATGGCATTTTTTTTTAATACTTTTGTATTTTCTTTAGGTATTAAAAGGGATACTACCTTATTACTCAGTTCATTTATTATGATGATTTCTTACACTTTATCTGATTATTTCTTTACTTGGTTATCAATAGAAAATTCACTATATTTAGATTGGGCTCTATACGATTATGCAACTATAGCGGCTTTGACATTAGCCTTTTTCTTGCTAAAAAAGACAACATCCTCTTTTCTATACATAATTTTAGGTCTCTTTATAAACTCTATACTTAGCCTATTTATGTATTTTGACATGTACCTAAGTAATAATCGTGAACCTTGGATTCTGTGGGATGTATATACTTTTGGCGTGAATATTATCGATTTGATAATGATCGTAGTTTTAATTGTAGACAGAGATTTCCTTGGTCTTCATAAATTAAAAAACAAACTCTTCAAAGGCTCAAATACCCAACCAGAAAACAACTTTTCGTAAACATGTATATAAGCTATATCCTTGGTGAATATGTAAGCGCATTCATTCAGTGGGGCTTTTTAATGGCTTTTCTGTATTGTTTAGTTAAAAGTATTAATACGCCACATAAATCCTCCCTATATTTAGCTGCAATAATGCTGTGCTCATATGTATTAAGTGATTATTTATATATAGTAAAACATGTTTATCTCAATTGGATATTTTACGATTTTTTAACTATTGCTTTTATTATTCTTGCGATTAAAAAAGCTTTTGTCACTCCTTCTTTACCTGCATATCTCATCATTATAGGTTTAACTATAAATAGTCTTTTAGTTAGTTTGATTTATTATGATTTATACATTCTTGGAACTATTAAAGAGTGGTGGTTTTGGAGTTTTTACTCTATTTCTATAAATATGATTGATTTATTAATGGTCGCTTCTTTGGTATTAAACCTAGATCCCGTAAATATAAATAGATATACACAGACAATAACGCTAAAAGATAAAAGCGGGATTTCAAATGAATGACTTCTTGCTCAACCCATATGTATCTCTTTACCTAGGCGCATTTGTTCAATGGGGTTTTTTAATGGCTTTTTTATACTCATTAGTAACGAGTATAAATAAACCCAAAAAAGAGGCCTTATGGCTGTCGCTAATTATGTCAGTTTCATATTCTTCAAGCTTGTTTATTGATATTCAAAATATTTCTTACATGCAACTATTACTTTTTGATCTAATGACTATTTTGGCTATTTTGATTGCAAGTAACTTCTTAAATAAAAACATCATATCTTCTTATCTATTATTAGGGCTAAGCATAAACTCACTGTTATTTTTTGGCATGCATCTAGATGTACTTGTTTTTAGTAACAGCTCACCATGGTGGTTCTGGTCATTTTATTCTTTGGGAATTAATCTTATGGATTTTGTGATGATAGCTATTTTCTTTATCAATAAAGACTTTTTGGGTTTAGTGAGGCTTAAGAACGTTCTGTTTCCAGCAAGAGCAAAGCTACCTAGCGCAATGTAATGATACGCTAGGTGTTGTGTTTAATGCTTGGTTTTCCCCAGCCTAGATTGCAGGGCTTTCATTACTATGGTGTCAACAAACTCACTCACATCACCGTTATGGCGTGCAACTTCCTTTACTAGCGTTGATGATATAAAGGTATTACGCTCAGCAGGTGTTAAAAATACACTTTCTAAATCAGGGTTTAAACGGCGATTCATATTTGCGAGCTGAAACTCGTAATCAAAATCAGAAACCGCTCTTATACCTCTAATCAATACATTTGCGTTATGATCACGAGCCAGATCTGCGAGTAGCCCTGAAAAGCCAATGACTTTTACATTATCTAAATGGCTTAAAATTTCATTTGCTAAATCAACGCGTTCTTCTAAAGTAAAACACGGTTTTTTACTCGGGTTATGAGCAATAGCAACAATAACGGTATCGAACATTTTAGCCGCACGCTGAATTAAATCAGTGTGGCCGTTGGTAAGAGGGTCAAATGTGCCTGGGTATATTGCGGTCACTTTCATAATATTTACTGTGTTATTATTTTTAGCCGTAGTGTAGCAGTGTTTAGTGTGCAAAGCAGCCTTGTAAGTAAATTGTGAAGAACTTCATGCCTTGATTGTTTTAACGCTGACTATTTGTTTATACTAGTGGATTGTTTTAATGCAGCATCGTATTTTCGAAAATTGAGTAATGAGTATATGAATACCAAGGATAAAATAATTCAAACCAGTATTTCATTGTTTAATGAACATGGTGAAAGAGCAATATCAACTAATCATATTGCATCGAGTTTAGGCATGAGTCCGGGTAATCTGTACTACCACTTTAAAAATAAAGAAGACATTATTCGCCATATATTTGCACTTTATCGCGATCATTTAAGTACTCATTTTAAGCCAGTTGATAAAGGCGACGATGCTTTTGGGCATCTTGGCCCTTATTTAGATTCGCTATTTGAATTAATGTGGCGCTATCATTTTTTTTACGACAACCTTGGCGATATTCTTGCTCGCGATAGCCATTTAAAACAGGGTTACATTGATTTTCAGCAGGAATTACTTGAGCAGGTACGTAACATCATTTTGGCCTTGCGGGATAGTGAAATTATTGCCATTGATGAACAAGATGCCATTGAACTTGCTCATACGCTAAAATTAACGGTTAGCTTTTGGACACCCTATATGAAAGCAAGAAGACTAAGTGGTGTACTGGTTGAGCAAGATATTTACCCTGGCATTGTAAAAGTACTGACTTTATTTAAGGCTTACAGTACAGAAAAAAGCGCAAATAAAATTAATCAGTTAAGAGACAAGTACGCACTTTTAGCAAATGCTGCCCCCCAGAATCCTTAAGCCTGTTGAGTTGGTTAGTTCCTAGGCGTTAAATTTTTTGCTATAATCCGCCGCGCCCAATGCCTGGGTGCGCGAATTCCCGCAGTCTAAGAGTTGAACTATGCTTAAATTTATCGTCAAACTTCACCCTGAAATAGCCATCAAAAGCCGTTCAGTCCGTAAACGCTTTACCAAAGTGTTAGAAAATAACATTAAAATTGTATTGCGTCGTGTTGACGAAAAAGTACAAGTACGTAATAACTGGGATAATATTTCAGTTGTTACAAAACTAGATGATGCTCAAACTCGCCTTGATTTTATTGATAGCTTGCAGCGCATTCCTGGCATCGTACAGTTTATTGAAGTGACCGAAACAGACTTTAAAACCCTTGATGACATCTATCAAAAAACCATTGCGTTAGTTGGCCACACTATTATTGGTAAAACCTTTTGTGTACGTGCTAAGCGCATAGGTCAACATGATTTTACTTCAACTGAATTAGAGCGCTACGTTGGTGGCGGGCTTAATCAACATGTTGAAGGAGCCCGAGTAAAGCTAAGCCGCCCTGAGGTAACGATTCGTTTAGAAATTAAAGACGAAAAAGCCTACATAGTGACGCAAACCCATTTAGGAATGGCGGGCTTTCCACTGCCAACACAAGACGATGTATTATCGCTTATGTCTGGTGGATTTGATTCTGGCGTTGCCAGTTATCAGATGATCCGTAAAGGCGCTCGTACACACTTTTTATTCTTTAACTTAGGCGGTGCTGCCCATGAAATTGGGGTTAAGCAAGCGAGCTACTATCTATGGAAACAATACAGCTCTACACATAAAGTTAAGTTTATTACTGTTGATTTTGAACCGGTTGTTGCTGAAATTTTAGAAAACGTTGAGAACAGCCAAATGGGTGTTGTGCTTAAACGTATGATGATGCGAGCGGGTAGTGCCGTTGCTGAAAAACTAAATATTCAAGCTTTGGTAACGGGTGAAAGTATAGGTCAGGTGTCTAGCCAAACCTTAGCTAATTTAAGCGTGATTGACCGTGTAACCGAGACGCTGATTTTACGCCCACTTATCCAACATGATAAGCAAGAGATCATTAATATAGCGCGCCAAATAGGTACTGCAGAAATGGCTGAGACGATGCCTGAATACTGTGGTGTGATCTCTAAAAAGCCGACGGTTAAAGCCAAAATTGAAGTCATTAAAGCAGAAGAAGAGAAGTTTGATTTTGACGTATTAGATACCGTTATTGATAACGCCCGTGTTATGGATGTGCGCGATATCGATGTTGAAGCTAAGCAAGAGCTTAAAGAAGCTGAGTCAGTTACAGAGTTACCAGAGGGAGCGGTTGTTGTTGATATTCGCTCACCTGAGGAAGAAGATGCTGCTCCGCTTGAAATTGATGGTATTGAAGTTATTCATTTACCGTTTTTCCGTTTAGCAACTAAGTTTGGTGATTTACCTAAAGGTAAAGACTATTACTTATATTGTCAAAAAGGGGTAATGAGCCAGTTACAAGCGCTTATTCTTCACGAAGAAGGCTTTACCACTGTAAAAGTCTATCGTCGTTAATGGCTAAATATTTTAAAAGCGCGGATTTATTCCGCGCTTTTTTTTGCCAAAATTTCAGCGAGTAAAGCGTCGTTATACGGGGTCGCAATATTATGTTGCTTGCCTTGTTCACTAATATAACCACAAATTGCCATGATCTCAGTTTGCCTATTATGCAAAACGTCTTGATGCATAGATGAGTAATTCTCTGCGGTTAAACTCATCACCTTATAGGCGCGCTCGAGGGCATCAATAAGCTTAATATTAAGTTTAAGCGCGGTCGCAGTGTGGCACGCTTCAGTTAATAAATTAATAATTGAGCTATTAAACTGTGGCGCACGCAACTGGCCGTTTTTTATATTATACAGAGCGGTTAATGGATTTATAGCAATATTAACCAGTAGCTTTTCAAACCGCAGTTGCTCAATATTATTACTGACAATTAATTGCGGAATAGTGTGTAATTGCGCACTAAGCTGTTTAATATTTTGCATAGCTAGTTGATTACAGCCCCCTAATACACTTTGCCCGTTTCCGGTATGCTGCACAATATTAGGGTTTGATTTGAACCCAGCCATGCTAGTGGTTAAAAAGTACAACGACTGCTGCTTTGTTAACTGTGCATTTAATTGTTCAACATTACCCATGCCATTATGACTCAGTACAATATGGGTATTATTACCAAGATAAGGCTTTACTTGGGCATAGGCTTGTTGCACTGCAAACGCTTTAACTGTAAATAAAACAGTGTCAAACTCGGGAGCTTGGGCTAATTGCTGTTGTGAGATGAAAGTAGCGTTAATTTTTTCTGAAGGGGCATCACCACGGCTATAAAAGCGAGTGTTAAGGGTGCCTTTTTTAGTAAGAATATTAACAGTGTGATGTTTCGCTAAGAAATAGCTAAATAACAAGCCAATAGCACCATCACCAACAACAAGTATGTTAGCCATAACGCTTCTTTTTACGTAGTGTTAATAGGGCTTTAGCTAAAAAGTAGCTCGCCGCACCAATAAAGTCGGCAACAAAATCGGCCAGTGATGCTTGTCTGTAAGGGAGGCTATCTTGCATAATTTCTATTGCGGCACCATAGCCGGCTAACAGCAATATTTGTACATATAAAGGCAGTTTAAAGGCTTTATCCATAATAATGGCAAGTAAAAAGAAAATACCAAAATGCGCCACTTTATCTACATGCGGAAATAAGTTTGCAGCCCCTTTTACCTCTTTAGCAAATAAGAAGGTAAATGCGACAATACTAATTAAAAAAATAGCTTGGTAAACACGCCTCGTCACAAAAAATCCTAAAATCGTATAAAAAAGAAGCCTCAGTATATCAAACTAAATTAGTATCGCACCTGAACAAGATGCAGAAAAGTGTAAAGATTTATCATTTTAACGTTATAATTGCCGCATAAAATTAAGATTAGCTAGTTAGGAGAACATCATGCCTTCATTTGATATTGTATCTGAAGTAGAAATGAACGAAGCACAAAACGCGGTTGATAACGCCAATCGTGAATTAGAGACACGATTTGATTTTAGAGGGGTTGATGCCTCAATTGAATTAAACGATAAAACAATTAAATTAAAAGCTGAAGCAGATGCTCAGGTTATGCAGTTGTTTGATATTTTAGCTGGGAAAGTTTCTAAGCGTGGAATGGACGTTGCGAGCCTAGAACTTCAAGAGATTTCTCGCGCAGGCAAAAATGTTTTTCGTAACGTTGCACTAAAGCAGGGTATCGAAAAAGATATGGCTAAAAAAGTAGTAAAAGCCATTAAAGATTCTAAAGTAAAAGTGCAAGCGGCTATTCAAGGCGAAGAAGTACGCGTAACGGGTAAAAAGCGTGATGACTTACAAGCTGCTATGCAAGTTGTACGCACTGCCGATTTAGGTCAGCCATTTCAGTTTAAAAACTTCCGCGATTAATTTATTGTTTCGAGCTAGGCACTATAGGCGCTTAGTTCAAAGCAACATGTATTTAGCCAAACACGCTATATTGTTTGGCTTTTTTATTTTTGAATCTATGATAATTACCGAACCCCGAACCCCGAACC
>NZ_PNDH01000060.1:0-55559 GCF_005887175.1 Pseudoalteromonas sp. S1612
TACAAAACGTCTGATCCGCAAGTGGCGCGGCAAAGACCCTATCGTCGATGGCCAACCAGCAACGACCAATAGTTAATTCAGTAAAATCCCAACCAAAAAAGCTCGGCATAATTATGCCGAGCTTTTTATTTATAGTTAAAAAATAGCATTAAACTATTTGCCAGTTTTTCTCCCTACTGGTAACTTAACTCTAAACTTTGCTCTAAAAGGATTAACCATGGGCACAATTCAGCTTATCTTATTTATCGCCTTTGCCGTATTGACTACTTTGGGTTACAAAAAGAATAACCGCAATTTAATGCTTTTGGGTACAATAACTATTTCTTTTGCATTTGTAGGATTAGAATTTTTACTTGGGTTTGATGAAGGATTATCAAGGGCTAACTATGAATAAAAAAGTAATACATTTGCCAAGTATGTTACTTTATTTGATCGCCTTATTTACGTTTACTGGTGGCATTATTGACTCCACCTATTCGAGCTTTCTCATTGGTTTTGGCTTTTGTTTTATGGGCTTTGCAAGCATTCGCTTAATCCCTGCAAACTTTCTTACTCGTAAACTAACTAGCCCTATAGCACAAACCCTTGTTCGCAAAAGAAATATAGCTACACAAATTATCGGATTTTTATTACTCATTACTGGGTTAGCTTTATCTATGTTACTCAACATATAATTGTGTAATTAAAAATATCCTATGATGAATACAATAAATTACTCGTTTTTATGCCTTTTACGTGATGATATTTAATAATCATATTTAGGAAAGGTACAGCTAAGTGCCTCCCTCAGCCTAAACATATTCCTCATAAAGGGTTTAATTGGCGTTTTTTAAAAACTATTTAAGTTAACGTTACTAAACGTGTATTTGTTACTCGTTAATTAATATACGTTTATCAACAATCCCCTGCTTTACTAGCTGATTCAATATGTGAGCGGTTTTTTCTCTGCACACATCACGCAATAGTCGTACAGCGGGAGTAATCGATTGCCTGCTTGGGCAAATGAGCCACAGCTCACCACAGGTATGCTGGTAATTATTCATCACAGTAACAACCCGTTTGTTCAATAAGTCATCGGCAATATCTAACGCTGATTTAACTGCTAAACCTTTACCTGCAACACACCAACGCCTGACTAAATCGCCATCGTTTGAAGCTCGTCTGCCCTGCATTTTAACTTTGTATTTTTTTTGCCCGTCGGTAAATTCCCACACATTATTGATAATATCTTGCAGCTGGTAAAATAACCCATGATGCTGCGCTAAATCGTCAGGGTGCTCTGGCTCACCATATTTAGCTAAATAGGTAGGTGTAGCACAAAGTAGTCGCGGTACGTTGCAAATTTTAAATCCATATACACTACTATCACTGGGTGAGCCATAACGTAGTGCTATATCAACCGAATCACGAAAAAAATCGATATTGCTATCGCTAATGTGCGTACGCAAGCTCACACTTGGGTACTTATCCATAATGTCATCAATCCAAGGGATCACTAAGTTGCGCCCTAAATCAGATGAGGTAGCTACCCGTAACTCCCCTTCAATGGCATCATGTTCTCCTTTAAGGTTTTGCCTTGCCGTTTCAAGCACGGCCAGAGCTTGTTCGCATTGGGGAATGTATCGCTCCCCTGCACTAGATAAACGCAAATGACGAGTGGTTCTAATAAATAATTCACAGCCAAGTGCCAACTCTACACGCTTAATAGCAGCACTGGCCGTTGCTGTGCGCATATCTAACTTGGCTGCTGCTAGCGTAATACTTCGACACTCAGCTACTTTTAAAATTAGTTTTAAGTCATCAATCTGCATATTATCTATTTTTATTTGATAATGATTCAATAATTATGCTGTTTATTTTAAATAAAGCAAATCGTATTATGTTGCTCATGCACTCAATGAACACTATTTATCAACCCTTTTTATTATGGAGAGACTATGACTCACCCTATTATTCGCGATCTTGAAAGCCGCCACACCGCTAAACGTTATGATTCTACAAAGCGCATTTCTCAAGACGATTTAGCGGTATTGTATAATGCTATGCGTCTTTCTCCTTCGTCAATTAATTCACAGCCTTGGAAATTTATTGTGATTGAATCTGATGCCGCAAAAGAGCGTATGCACAGTACCTTTGCTAATAAGTTTCAATTTAATCAGCCACACATTAAAGCGGCATCACACATTATTTTATTCGCTCATAATCCGCAATATACCCGTGAAAACTATGGCCAAGTAATTGATGCTGATATAAAAAATGGCCGAACTCAAACAGAAAACCGCGAGCAAGCTTTTGGCGCCTTTGCGTTTGTGGATTTAAATACCGATGAGCAGGGTAATAATGCCGCTTGGACTAAAGCACAAACCTACATTGCTTTAGGCAATACTATGCATGCAGCAGCGCGCTTAGGGATTGATACCACACCGATGGAAGGCGTTGATGCACAACTGATTGGCGAAGAGTTCGCAAGCGAATTAGATGGCTACATCTGTGATGTCGCACTTGCGCTGGGCTACCATGACGCAGAAGAAGACTACAATGCTAAGCTGCCAAAATCACGTTTAAGCAAAGAACAAATTATTCAGGTTTTATAAGTCATAACTGCTCACTTTAAATAGTAAGTGAGCAGTTTATTATTACTAGGCTAGTTTTGTGACCACAGATGCACTGAGCACTTTGCCTTGTTCAACATCTGCGGTAACAGTGCATAATGCACCATTAACTAAGTTTAAATTAGGAGGAATGTGGCCAATATCAGCATCAATGATCACCGGAAATAAACACCCACCAAAAGCGGCATTTAAGCCTTGGCGATAATCAAACCCTGGGTCTTGCCCTTGTAAGGTCACATGACGACCAATAATCACCCCATTTATATCATCAAACATGCCCGCTAATTTAAGTGACAATAAAAACCTTGCAACGGTCGCTGGCGTGAGCTCTGCGCTTTCTAAATAAAGTACAATACCTTGCGAGGCATTGTGCTTTTTAAACTCATGCAGAGCTAAAAAAGGCGAATCAAGTAACAGCCCAACCGTATCAAGACACCCACCAAACAACCGCCCTGACATTTCAATACTGCGCTTATCGGTGTAATTTAAACATTGCCATTGGGTGGGAACGCTGTGATCAAATAATGCATTCGGGTTTTGTGCGTAATCAGGCTTGCTATGTTGATGGTAAGTCGAGGGGGCTTGCTCAAACTCACTGCTAGCCTCATAGCTTAGGCTTTCAAAAATTTGTAAACAATACGGGTCTTTTTCATCAGGGTGTAATTGAATTAAATTAGCGCTATGCAGTGTTGCCCAATTACATTTTGCTGTCAGTGCACAAGCAATCGTACTGACATCTGAATAGCCCACTAACCATTTAGGCTTAGCGTTTTTAATTGCGCTAAAATCAAGCAGAGGCAATATTTCCATTGCCAGCTCTCCGCCCATTGGCGGCATGATCGCATCTATTTCATCATCTAATAAAAAGTCCATTAATTGCTTGGCATGCTGCTTAGCTATAAGTTGAGTTCGCGGCTCGTTTTGACGTAAAAACTCCCCCTCAACAATCTGATAACCTCGATGTTTTAAGCCATTAATGACAATATCTAACCGTGGATGGTATTTTGATTTGATCCCCGCTGATAAAGAACACACGGCGATTTTAGATCCCACTGTTAAAGGTGCCGGATACAGTATATTTGCCATATTATTTCCTTATTGAAGAATAGGTTACTACCATAACAACATAGCCTACATTTACAAACAATGAATAATATTCAACCGATTCTAAACCAAATATAAAAACCAAGCATAAAAAAACCAGTGCTTATTACTAAGCACTGGTTTTTATAAAACGTTAAAGTGAGTTAACTAATTAAATATACTCAACCTCAATGATTTCGTACTCTACATCACCTTTTGGCGTTTTGATAATCACAGCGTCATCCGCTTGTTTACCAATTAAGCCGCGAGCAATTGGTGAATTAACAGAAATTAAATTACTTTTAATATCTGCTTCATCATCGCCAACAATCTGATATTTAACTTCAGCGTCGGTTTCAACATTAACGATGGTTACTGTAGTCCCAAAAATCACTTTACCTGTATTAGGCATCTTTGTTACGTCAATCATCTGCATGTTTGAAAGTTTTGCTTCAATTTCTTGAATACGGCCTTCACAAAAACCCTGTTGCTCACGCGCAGCGTGATACTCAGCATTTTCTTTTAAGTCACCGTGTTCACGTGCATCAGCAATATCAGATACAATTTTTGGACGGGTAACAGTTTTTAATTCGTTAAGCTCATCGCGCAATAATTTTGCGCCACGAACTGTCATTGGAATTGATTGCATACTTTTCTCACTTAATCCCAAGGCCATGGTTATGGCCTTGGCACATTTCCTTAGTTCAATCGCAGGTGTAGTTCTTGAACAGACGTCACTTTACTGCGGTCATCTGCTTGGTTAGCAGTACAGTTAGCAAATGCCGCATTCAATGTCGTAGTATAATTGGTTTTGTGCTGCAATGCACCACGACGTAACACCTTCGAATCTTCAATCGCTTGGCGACCTTCGGTGGTATTAACGATATAGCTATACTCGCCATTTTTGATTCTATCAAGAATGTGCGGACGACCTTCATATACTTTATTTACACGGCGAACCGTAATTCCAGCATCTTCAAGTGCAGCAGCTGTTCCACCTGTTGCATCTAGCTCAAAACCAAGGTCTGTCATGGTTTTAGCTAGTTCTACAATACGTGGCTTATCGCTATTACGTACAGATAGTAACGCGCGACCACCACGTGGTAAAGTGTTGCTTGCACCTAATTGTGCTTTTGCGAACGCTTCGGCGAAAGTATCACCAACACCCATTACTTCACCCGTAGAGCGCATTTCTGGGCCACGGATAGGATCCACGCCTTGGAACTTAGCAAATGGCAATACCACTTCTTTTACGCTGTAGTAAGGTGGAATCACTTCTTTAGTAATGCCTTGGCTTGCTAAAGATTGACCCGCCATACAACGTGCCGCTACTTTTGCAAGTGCTACACCCGTTGCTTTAGATACAAATGGAACTGTACGTGCTGCACGTGGGTTTACTTCGATTAGATACACTTTGCCATCTTTAACCGCAAACTGTGTATTCATCAAACCAACTACGCCAAGTTCAAGTGCCATATCAGTTACTTGCTTACGCATCACATCTTGCACTTCTTGCGTTAGCGAGTGAGCTGGTAATGAACATGCTGAGTCACCAGAGTGAACGCCTGCTTGTTCAATATGCTCCATGATGCCGCCAATAATCACTTGCTCGCCGTCGCAAATTGCGTCAACGTCAACTTCTATCGCGTTATCTAAGAAACGGTCTAGTAATACTGGCGCTTCATTTGATGCAGATACGGCTTCGGTCATGTAACGACGCAAGTCTTGCTCATCGTATACAATTTCCATCGCACGACCACCTAATACGTACGAAGGACGTACTACCAGTGGGAAACCAATTTCAACTGATTTAAGTAGTGCTTCTTCAGTAGAGGTAACCGTCGCATTTTCTGGTTGCAGTAAGTCTAAACGCTCAACAAGTTGTTGGAAACGCTCACGGTCTTCTGCACGGTCAATGGCATCAGGTGAAGTACCAATTACAGGCACACCGTTAGCTTCAAGCTCACGCGCTAGTTTAAGTGGTGTTTGACCACCGTACTGCACGATAACGCCTTTTGGCTTTTCAACACGTACAATTTCTAGTACGTCTTCAAGCGTAATTGGCTCAAAGTATAAACGATCAGATGTGTCGTAATCGGTAGAAACCGTTTCAGGGTTACAGTTAACCATGATGGTCTCGTAGCCGTCTTCGCGAAGCGCAAGGGCTGCGTGTACACAACAGTAATCAAATTCAATACCTTGGCCGATACGGTTAGGACCGCCACCAATTACCATGATTTTATCACGGTCAGATGCGTTAGCTTCACATTCTTCATCGTAAGATGAGTACATGTAAGCAGTGTCTGAGCTAAATTCTGCGGCGCACGTATCAACGCGTTTGTAAACAGGTACAATATTGAGTTGATGGCGCTTTTTACGAATTTCAGCTTCTGATACACCAGCAATTTCTGCAATACGCGGATCTGCAAAGCCTTTGCGTTTAAGTTTACGCAAGAAGTCCGCATTTAAGCCGGCCATACCGACTTCTGAAATTTTAGCTTCATCTTTTAGGATGTCTTCAATTTGTACTAAGTACCAAGGGTCAATCTTAGTCAGTTCGAACACATCTTCAACGCTCATTCCATGGCGCATCGCATCGGCAATGTACCAAATACGCTCTGCACCAGGCTCACGTAATTCACGAATGATTTTTTCTTTTGCTTTCGGGTCGTCAAGCGCCACAATTGGGTTAAAGCCCGTTGCGCCTACTTCTAAACCACGTAATGCTTTTTGCAATGACTCTTGTTGGTTACGACCAATCGCCATTACTTCGCCCACTGATTTCATTTGCGTTGTTAAACGGTCGTTTGCACCGGCAAATTTTTCAAAGTTAAAGCGAGGAATTTTTGTTACCACGTAATCGATTGAAGGCTCAAACGATGCTGGTGTTTTACCGCCAGTAATATCATTCTGTAACTCGTCTAACGTGTAACCTACAGCAAGCTTAGCTGCGATTTTAGCAATCGGGAAGCCTGTTGCTTTAGATGCAAGCGCTGATGAACGTGATACACGCGGGTTCATCTCGATGATAACCATACGGCCATCAACTGGATTTACACCAAATTGTACGTTTGAACCGCCGGTTTCAACACCAATTTCACGCAATACGGCCATAGAGGCGTTACGCATGATTTGGTATTCTTTGTCGGTTAATGTTTGTGCTGGCGCAACAGTGATTGAGTCACCTGTGTGCACACCCATTGGGTCAAAGTTTTCAATAGAACAAACGATGATGCAGTTGTCTTTTTTGTCACGAACAACTTCCATTTCGTATTCTTTCCAACCAATTAACGATTCATCAATTAATAACTCGCTGGTTGGTGAAAGGTCTAAACCGCGCTCACAGATTTCTTCAAACTCTTCCATGTTGTAAGCCACACCGCCACCGGTGCCGCCCATTGTGAAAGAAGGACGAATAATACACGGTAAGCCGATTCGGGTCATGGTATCGCGAGCTTCATCCATTGAATGGGCAATTTCAGCACGTGGACATTCAAGGCCGATGTTACGCATAGCAACATCAAAACGCTCACGGTTTTCTGCTTTATCGATTGCATCGGCTGTTGCGCCAATAAGCTCAACGCCATGCTTTGCCAATACACCGTGCTTATCTAAATCAAGCGCACAGTTTAATGCCGTTTGACCACCCATTGTAGGCAGTACAGCATCTGGCTTTTCTTTTTCAATAATTTTTTCTACCACTTCCCAGTGAATTGGTTCGATGTATGTTGCATCGGCCATTTCTGGGTCGGTCATGATAGTTGCTGGGTTTGAGTTAACTAATATAACTCTATAGCCTTCTTCTCTTAGTGCTTTACACGCTTGAGCACCAGAGTAGTCAAATTCACAAGCTTGACCAATTACAATTGGGCCTGCGCCTAAGATAAGAATGCTTTTTATATCGGTACGTTTTGGCATTATTACTCCGGTTAAATTAGTGGTTACGCGCTTGCATCAAGTCGATGAAGTGGTCAAATAATGGGGCTGCATCGTGCGGACCAGGACTTGCTTCAGGATGACCTTGGAAGCTAAACGCTGGTTTATCTGTACGGTGAATACCTTGTAATGTACCGTCAAATAACGATTTGTGCGTAGCACGTAAGTTATCTGGTAATGTGGCTTCATCTGCAGCAAAACCGTGGTTTTGTGCAGTGATCATTACAACATCGCGGTCAAGATCTTTAACTGGGTGGTTACCACCATGGTGGCCAAACTTCATTTTTACTGTTTTAGCACCTGAGGCAAGTGCTAGTAGTTGATGCCCTAAACAAATACCAAAAATTGGCGTGTCGGTTTCTAAAAAGGTTTTAATTGCATCAATGGCATAAGTACATGGCTCAGGATCGCCAGGGCCGTTTGATAAGAAAATACCATCTGGGTTTAAGGCTAGTACGTCAGCGGCAGAGGTTTGTGCTGGGACAACGGTCAGTTTACAACCACGATCAACAAGCATACGTAAAATGTTACGTTTAACACCGAAGTCGTAGGCAACAACATGAAACTTTTCATCATCAGCGTGTAAGGTTTTAAACCCCTCGCCTAATGTCCAGCTTGATTCGCGCCACTCAAAATTTTCCTTGGTTGAGACAACTTTTGCTAAATCCATACCTTTTAAGCCTGGGAAGGCTTGCGCGGCTTCGAGCGCTTTTTTCTCGTCTAGTTCGTCACCAGCAACAATACAGCCATTTTGTGCGCCTTTGTCACGCAAAATACGGGTTAGTTTTCTGGTGTCGATGTCCGCAATACCTAAAATATTACGTTCTTTTAAGTAATCATCTAACGATTGCTCGTTACGAAAATTACTTGCTAGCAGTGGCAAATCACGGATCACTAGGCCTTTAGCCCAAATGTGACTCGCTTCTTCGTCTTCGCTGTTGGTACCCGTATTACCGATATGTGGGTACGTCAAAGTTACGATTTGTTCCGCGTACGATGGATCAGTCAAAATTTCTTGATAACCAGTCATAGACGTATTGAATACTACTTCACCGACTGACATGCCGTCAGCGCCGATTGCAGTACCGCGAAACACTGTGCCGTCTTCTAGGACTAACAGAGCGGATTTAGTCAAGTTAAACCTCCTAACAGTAAAAAACGGGAGTAAACAAATTGCTTAACACCCCGCCAATACCCAAATAATTGGTCAAAACCTGATTTCTGTGAGCTTAAATTGTTTTACGCAGTCTTAAATGATGCCGATGTAAACCACTAAACCTTCATTCATTTTTCTTGCCTAAAACTCTTTTTATTCCCACACAAACCCCGGTTTTGCTAACCATATGAGTATAATTGGAAACACGCATTTAGTAATTTTTGGCAAATTGGCTGCATTCTACATGAAGTTGGCTTTTAGGTCTAACGCTAATTAGTAAATTGCAATAAATAAGTGGTTATAACAAAAAACCACCTCAAAGCGTTAAAAAAGGAACTTAACTACTTTAAATCTAGCACATCTTGCATATCATAAAGTCCTGCTGGTTTATTTTTCAACCACTGCGCAGCTCTTATAGCACCTAGGGCGAAGGTCATTCGAGAACTTGCTTTATGGGTTAATTCAAGTCTTTCGCCCATTGTAGCGAAGTAGGCCGTGTGTTCACCTACTATATCGCCGCCTCTTAGCACCGAATAGCCAATTTCATTTTGTGATTTGGCCTGCTCTATGTTGTTACGATCATAAACAGCAACCTCATCATGATCCCACCCTTTAGCCTGTGCAATCGACTCGCCAATAGCTAAAGCTGTACCCGATGGCGCATCGATTTTATGGCGATGATGCGCTTCAAAAATTTCAATATCTAAATCATCGCCTAATTTTGTCGCTGCTGTTTGCACTAAGTTAAGCAGTAAATTTACGCCCACGCTATAATTACGCGCAAATACGATCGGGATATGTTTAGCGGCATCTGTTAATAGAGCCATATCATCATGAGTTAAGCCAGTGGTGCCAATTACCATAGGTGTTTTTTTCTCAACAGCTGTTTTTAAGTGATTTCTCATGCCTTGTGGAAGGGTAAAGTCTATAAGCACATCTACATTTTCAACCTGCTGTTCACTGCTAAAGTGAATGTCTTTAGCCGCTGCACTATTAAGTTGATTAACCGATAGACCGACTAACTCAGACTCACTGCGTACATAGGCCGCCGCTAATTGTGAATTTTTATTGATTGTTGCTGCTTCTAAAAGTGCCAGGCCCATACGGCCATTCGCACCAAACACACCTACTCGATTCATCTTTTTACAACCTATGTATTTTTTAGTTAGCTAGATTTTATCTAAAACTCATGTAATAGTCAGGAAAGCTTATAAAAAAGCTTCGATTATTTTAATAATAATAATAACAGATAGTCTTTGCATTTAGCCATCTATACATTTAAACTTCTTTTTTTGCGCCGATTTGGTCTTTGGCTTGCGGGCGCTGTTGAGTTACTTATCTGGTTAGATAGTAAAACAAACACTAAATTCAGCTAAAAGAGGGATGCTTTGGCTGTTTAATATATCAATCGATTTCGATTGCTATGAATAATTAACGAGGATTATGATGCAGCCATCATTTGATAAAAATAAAGCAAGATTTTCTTTGCTCCCCCTACTCACCTTTGTTGCTATTTTTTTAGGCTCAGGCTTATATTTGCAGTCTCAAGGGGTTGATTATGCATTTTATCAACTCCCAGCACCGGTCGCTATTTTACCTGCGATTGTTTTAGCCTTTATTTTAAATAAAGCCAGTATTAATCAAAGTGTAGAAACCTTTATTAAAGGCGTGGGTAATAACAATATTATTACCATGTGTCTTATCTATTTATTAGCAGGTGCTTTTTCTGCGGTTGCAGGGGCAACCGGTGGCGTTGACGCGGTTGTTAATGCTGGTCTCTCACTTATTCCCCCTTCATTACTTCTGCCTGGTTTGTTTTTAATTGCCGCGGTTATCTCTACTGCGATGGGCACGTCAATGGGAACTATCGGTGCTATTGGCCCAATTGCTTATGCAGTATCAATGAAAACAGGGATTGATCCCGCATTAATGGCCGGTACCATTGTTTCTGGCGCTATGTTTGGTGATAACCTATCAATAATTTCTGACACTACGATTGCAGCTACCCGCACGCAAGGCTGTGAAATGAAAGATAAGTTTAAAGAAAATCTTAAAATTGCGATTCCAGCCGCTATCCTTACTATTGCACTTTTGTTATTTTTGACGCCAGCTGCGCAAGTTGTTGAAACTAAAGACTACGATATTTTATTGGTGCTTCCTTATGCCTTTATTTTAGTACTGGCAGTAATGGGCTTTAATGTATTTGTAGTACTGTTAAGCGGTATTGTTTTCGCCGCATTGATGGGCTTTACCGGAAGCTATGAAGGCGCCAGCTTTGTAAAGGATATTTACCAAGGTTTTAGCGACATGCAGGAAATATTTTTACTGTCTATGTTTATTGGTGGCCTCTCTGAGTTTATTCGTATTAATGGCGGCCTCGACTACATCGCGCAAAAAATTCAAGCAATCACTAAGGTCATTGCAAAATGGCATCGCAAGGTAGCGGATCAGTTAGGGATAGCTGCATTAGTGCTAACCAGCAATATGTGTATTGCTAACAACACAGTGTCTATTATTGTGACTGGCCCTATTGCTAAAAAGCTGGCTGACGATGGCGAAATTAGTGGTAAACGTTCTGCCAGTTTATTAGATATTTTTGCCTGTGTTACCCAAGGGTCTTTACCTTACGGCGCACAAGCACTTCTGCTTGGTGCTACATTTAAAATTAGCCCATGGGAAGTATCAACCTCATCTTACTACTGCTTTATTTTAGCCTTTACCGCTATTGCGGTTATTTGTTTACGTCGTAATAAAGCTTAAATCTTCTTTAAACAGTGTATTAGCCACATGCTAGTACGCTGTTTATGACAATAAATAATTAACAAATTAACCGTCTTTGCTATAATGTGGTATTCAGCGTGTCACATAAAATATGGTTATGAAAATTAAAAACTTACTTCCTCTCGTTGCACTTAGTGCGTGTACCTTAAGTTCAACAACTACTGCTGCTAATTGGAGCAGTACTGCGCTTCATATTAACAACGGTAATCATAAAAACCCGTTCACTGAACAAAAATCAAATACCACGGTTTATTCATTGCAACATGCTTCAGGCCATGACTATGGGGATAACTTTTTCTTTATTGATTACAGCACTGATGGCAATGACGATAACTACCAAGATCAAGACTTTTACTTTGAAGGTTATTCTACGCTTAGCTTATCGGCCGTTATGGACGAAAAAGTAGCGTCTGGTGCGCTCGTTGATGTTGGCCTAACCATGGGTATTAATGCCGCAGGCGATGCTAAAGTTGTTAAATACTTACCGGGTGTAAAATTAAGCTGGGATGTACCTGGTTTTAATTTCTTATCAACCCTTGTGACTGCCTATATTGATGATAGTGAAGGTGTTGCGAAAGGCGGTGCGCCAATTGAAACCAACAGCTGGATGTTTGACGTTGCTTTTGAATATCCATTTATGATTGGCTCACAAAAATTTAGTGTTAAGGGTCATGCGGAATATATTGCTGAGCGTGAAGATGAGTTTGGTAATGACGTACGCGCTTGGTTTTTAGCTCAACCTATTATTGTATGGGATATGGGGCATGCGCTAGAGATGAAAGAAAACACATTACTGTTAGGTATGGAGTGGCAGTACTGGCATAACAAACTTGGTACAGATGTTACAGAGTCAGTTCCACAAGTACACATAGAGTGGACTTTTTAATAACAAAGTAAATTAAAAAGTGCGAACCATTTCGCACTTTTTTAAGTTCAAAAATATATGTTTTATCTAATTGTTAACCTATCGGCAATTAACTGAGAAGTAGTCGTCCCCGCTCTTTACTTCTAACTCAGGAAAATGTGTTATCAGACGGTTATAGCCTTCTTTAGATCGGATTTTGAGAGCAAATGAAGCTCGAAGATGTTGCGATTCAATGTGAGCTCCATTGCGAGTAAAAAAGTTTATAAATGCTTTATTTTTCTTATTTTCATAGGTCATTGGATCACCGGAATGAATAGAAAGTTCTGAATAATTTTGGATAAAGAAATAAAGAGGATCCAATTCATTTTTATTATCATAAGCAACGCCACCCAGCCTAGTGTTTAATATAGCGAAGGGTTCAAAAACGCCTTCAGCTGAAAACCTATTCAATAAAATCTGCGCATCCTTTAACTGCTCGAAATTTAATGAATTAAGCCACAAAGTTAATCCTTTTAATCCTGCGAATCCTCCTAACAATTCCGAATGACTACTTAACGGTTTCAAACCAACATTACTTAGTCTAGCTATAATTTCTTGCTCATTTAAGCTAGTTGCTTGGAGGTAATCTCGAGCAATAATAACTGCTAATATAGATTTTGTTTCAGGTAACAAAGCAGGTAAATCTAAGGTTTCTAAATCGAGTTCTTGCAATGAGGTGTTTTGATTACCAATTGCTTGATTAATTATCTTACTCGCTGCAGTAAATTGACTTTTTATTAACGGTAGGTTTTGTAAAGCTTGTTTATTTTTGCAGTGCTTAAACTCAGGTGAAGATTTGATCTTTGCAATAAAAGGCTGGTCTTTAAATGTTTCAATTTCATTGGGTGTTAATTCACGGCTTGTAAACCAATCCTTCGTTGATTGACACTTTTTGAGGTCCAGTTGTTGCTCGTCAGTTAAATTGTTTTCTTTTATATTCAATTGCAATATAGGGTTCGGTTTCTCTATGTCATCGATTAAAGCGATTTTAATGACGATCCCTTCGTTATTTAATTTCTCAACCCCCTTATTGACCTTTTCATTACTAAACCAAGGGTGTGTGATTTTTTGATAAAAAACCTGCTTCTCTAATAACCCTAAAAGAGTTAGGAACAATTTATGCTCTGTTGGATTAGTAATTTCATAATCTTCACCACCTATAATAGTGAGAAAATTCAATGCTAATTTATTATCAAAGCTTACATCTGATAACTTTAAATCAGGGTAACGCTGCAAAAGCATGATAGCGGATTGTAGCTGCTGTTTAGTCAACAACAGATTTAAAATTGAATTTAAAGGAGAAAGTTGATTATTGTTAAGTACATCATATGGGATTTCTGAAAAAGTCCGTTCAATTTCGTTAAAAATTTCAACGGCAGAGGTATTTGTTGAGCTGACCTTTTTGTAAATCGTATCTGTGGGCAAGTTTTTCCAAAGTATATCCAAAAGGTCAGTGTAATCAACAACAGTTGTTATGTTTAAGTCAGGTGCGTTAACATAATCGTATTGAGCGATTAATCTTTCACTATTCGGTATTGATTGTAAAATCGGAAACAACTTTTCAACTGACTCTGCTAATGCTGCTTTATCGTACCAAGTTTTAGCCACTGACCAGTAACTCGAAAACCATATTGCCTCGGCGACCTGCTTTGCTGTATACCCGTTTTTAAATGCTTGTGATGCTTTTAGCTCAATATCACGTTCATTATTATCTCGTAACTGATACTGCTTATAATTTAGCTCTTTGCATTGTTCCTCATTCGGGATATCAGTAGGAAATGGCTGTTTAACATAAATGTTTTTGGCGTTTATGTTATTCCCGAAATTAGCTTTTGGCTTTTTAATACCAACATTGGCTTCTGTTGGTGCAAGCAGGATTGAATTTTGACGCTTACTGGATAATATACTAAAAAATATAACTAAACTGATCAAAACAACGCTAATGATTACAACTATTTTTTTCATCCTTGAATCTTCCTATTTTTGGCCTACTTCAAACCACATGTTTTCATTTACAAGTTAGTTTGATTAAGCTCGCAAACTAATGTTAAACGAGCTTATAAGGTTTTGTTAAAACTTACACTGCGGATTTTTACCTTGTGCTTTAGCTGTTTTTTGCTCACTAAGCGCTTTACCCATTTGCGATTGTAAATTTGCAATACGGCTTGTTGGTGCTGGGTGAGTTGATAAAAACTCTGGCGTTGCCCCACTGCCCGCTTGACTCATATTTTGCCAAAGCGTAACAGACTCTTTAGGGTTGAAACCTGCTTGCGCCATTAAATCTAAACCAATAACGTCAGCTTCTGTCTCATGTGAACGACTAAACGGTAAAACCACACCATATTGAGCGCCAAGACCAAGTCCTTGCATAATTTCATTGCGGTATTGCACGTTGCCCATTTCAAGCGCCGCACTGCCCACTTTCATTCCGGTTTGTAAAATAGAGCTTTGTGAAACACGTTCATTTGAGTGCTCTGCAATCACATGACCGACTTCATGACCTAAAACAGTTGCAAGCTGATCTTGATTTGTAGCAATTTTTAATAATCCAGTGTGCACGCCAATATAACCACCTGGCAATGCAAAAGCGTTTGCAGATTCATCTTCAAAGACCACCACTTCCCAATTTTGAGATGCATAATCTGTAGGAAGCACGGCTACTACTTTGTCAGCAATACAATTGACGTAACTGTTAACTTTTGGGTCTTTATTTACCGGCTGATTTTTTTTCATTTCTGCAAAACTGGCAGTGCCCATCTGACTCATTTGTTGGTCTGAGTAAAGCGCAATTTGCGTTCGTCCAGTTGGTGATGTTTTACAACCTACTAATACTGCACTAGCAAGTACTGCCAAAACCAATTTCTTCATTATGTTACCCTAGATCATTGTTTTATTAAGTATAGAATAGCAAACGCGGTGTTAGTTTAAAATCTTTGCTTTTTGCGATTAAACAATTAAGTTAGCAGGCAAACTAAGTTTATCCAACGCCATTGCCCTGCTATACTGCCCAACCTATATTCGTTGTTTTGAGTTTTTAAATGAGCGCTTCGGCTTCTTCTTTTAATACCCGTATTTTATTGCCTTTATTAGCCAGTATTGTGGCAATCACGCCTTTAGCCATCGATATGTACTTACCGGCGATGCTGGTAATTGCCAACGATCTCAATACTAGCATGCCAAATGTTCAAATCTCGTTGAGTATCTATTTAGCAGGTTATGCATTGGGCATGTTATTTTTTGGCCCTATAGCCGATCAAATTGGCAGGCGTAAACTAGCGCGAATAGGGCTCAGTTTATTTGGCTTAAGTTCACTCGCATTGGCATTTACTACTGAAGTGCATACTTTTTGGGTGTTAAGAGCGGTACAGGCATTTACTGGGGCAGCTGCCACGGTTGTGGTTCCAGGGATTATTAGACACATATATCAAAAAAATACTGCTAAGGGTATGTCGTACGTGTCTATGATTATGATGATAGCGCCTTTACTTGCCCCCTCTATCGGCTCAGTTATTTTAGGCTTTTCGCTTTGGTCGACTATTTTTATCGTTTTAGCGGCTTATAGCTTTGTAATTTTACTTTTTGTGCAGCGTTATTTAATCGATATCCCGATATTTAAAAATGATCGAAAAGGGTTATCGCTATTCTTTTCGAGTTACAAAGTGGTATTAAGCAACCCGCACGCCCGCGCTGATATTTTAAGCTCGATGTTTGTGTCGTTTGGCTTTTTTTGCTTTTTAACCTCGGTTCCATATATTTACCTCGACTTATTTAAAGTATCGGAACAATTGTTTGGCCTGCTATTCGCTTTTAATGTAATGGCGCTGATGTTTGGTAACTTTTTAAATACTCGCGTAGTGCCACGTATTGGCTCACGAAAAATGCTTTATTACGGGCTAATGTGTGGTTTTTTATCTGGCACAGCATTACTCAGCTTTAGTGTGTTGCATTTATCGCTTTACTTTATTGTTGCGGCTATTGCCCCGTTAATGATGAGCTTAGGCATAATAGCAAGTAATGCAGATTCATTAATTTTGATGAAGTTTGAACAAAATACCGGAACTGCTACGGCGGTTATCGGCACCTTGCGTTTTGGTAGTGGCGCATTAGTAGGCCCTATATTAGCGGTAATGCATGCACAAAGTGCGGTTCCATTTTCTAGTTTAATGTTTAGTGCGGTGGTACTTACAATACTGGTGCAGTTAATACATTATTTTAAAGACAAAAAAAATGCCTCATAATGAGGCATTTTTAAATTGTATACTTAATTAAGCGTCAGCGGCTTTAGATACCATAACCATTGCAGGGCGTAATAAACGACCGTTTAACGTGTAGCCTTTTTGCATTACTGCTAAAACAGTATTTGGTGTTACATCGTTGCTTGGTTGGATTGACATTGCTTGATGAAAGTCTGGGTTAAACTGCTCACCTTGAGGGTTTACAATTTCAACACCAAATTTAGCTACCGCGTCGTTAAAGCTTTTCACTGTCATATCAATGCCTTCAAGTAAAGGCTTAAGCGTTTCATTTTCTTTATCAGAAAACTCAATAGCACGCTCTAAGTTATCTATAACAGGGAGTAATTCATTAGCAAACTTTTCTAGTGCAAATTTGTGTGCTTTTTCTACATCTTGTGCAGCGCGACGACGCATATTGTCCACATCTGCAGCAGCGCGAACTACGCTATCTTTTTGATCTGCAATAGTTTGCTTTGCAGTTTCAAGCTCGGCATATAACATAGCAATTTCTGCTTCAGGGCTTTGCTCTTGCTCAGCATGTTGTTCTGCTGCTTCAACTGCCGCCTCAACGTCAGCTTCCATTTGCGTCACTTCTTCGTTCAGTTCTACTTCTTGCTCTGGGTTTTGTGTCTGCTCAGACATAAAATATACGCTCCAATTCTTTACAACTGCGGTAATTATGGGGATTGAATAAAAAGATTCAAGAGCTCAAAGGCTCTAATAATTTAAATTCTTGGATTATTTTCTCTAATTGCGCTGATTTTGGACAAATAACACAAAAGCGACTCTGATATTCTTGATTTTGAAAATACGGCACACTAATCACAATGAGTTCATCGCAGCTACTGAACGGTAAGTTTTCAGTATTGAGAATAGAGACCCCATTTTTAAAAGCGAGTTTATCTTCAACAAAATTTAAAAATGATACACCAATATTAAGGCTTTGCTCACAATCTATTTTTTTATAAAGATAGTTTTCGCCAACAACGATACTGTTATCTGAGCCTAATTTTTGGCTTAGCTCACGGGTCCATTGAGTTAAAGAGTCATGACAATTACGCGGAGCCGTATTGGCCATTGCCTGCATTCGGTAGAGGCCTTCAATTAAAGATTGTTGACTAAAAACCGTATTGAGCCAAGTCGCAAATTCATAGCGTTGACTATCGCTAGGGTCATGAGGCTTATTAATACAAATATTGTGGCTCTGCCCTGCTCTATCTAAGAGTAAAATAAGCCAGTTGTTTGCATCAAAGTCGAGCACTTCTACCCTAAATACCTGCTGTGTTCTAACCTGCGGTAGCCCCACACAACAGCATACTTGGTAACGTTGACTCAAGCCATGCGCTAGCTCAACCAATTGTGCCTGCTCAGGTTGCCAATAATTAGCAATATCATTGAGCGTAAAAAACTCATCAAACCAATAGTCAAACCCATCATTGGTTGGCACTCGGCCAGCCGATGTATGTGGTGAATACAACAAGCCTATTTTTTCAAGGCGCGCCATCGCGTTACGCACAGTGGCAGAGCATACCGCCATACCTTTTTGCTTTGCAATTTTTGTTGACGGCACAGGTAAGCCATCGCCATTACAGTACATACTCATAACAGCGGCAAATATTTGCTGATCTCGTGGGTTTAGTTTCATGTTATCTACATCTTTATGCATAGCTGTTATATCGGGGCTAAGTATTATTATTTCAAGTATAAAAAATACAATAAATCTAAATTTTACAGTGAATTAATTAAATCCGCTGGTTATTACTAAGATCTGTGTTTTCAAACACTTCTGTTTTAGGTTACTCTACAAATATTAGAACTCTCAGTGTATTTATTATGGACTCTCCCTTTAACACTATCGGCTTGATTGGTAAGCCAAATCATCCTAATGCTGCCGCTACTTTACAACGATTACATACGTTTTTATTAGCTTTAGGCTTTGAGGTGATTGTTGAAAAACGTACAGGGAGTCAACTTAGTGATGTACCGAGCGACAAACTCGTAAAGCTCGTTGATTTAGGCGAGCGTGCCGACTTGGCGATTGTGGTTGGAGGCGATGGCAACATGCTGGGTGCTGCACGGGTGCTTGCTCGCTTTGATATAGCCGTAATTGGTGTAAATAGGGGTAATTTAGGCTTTTTAACTGATTTGAATCCAGAAGGGTTTGAGGGTAGCTTAGAACAGGTACTCAGCGGCGATTACATTGAAGAAAAACGTTTTTTATTAGAAGTTGAAGTGTATCGTCATAACGAACTTAAAAGCGCTAATTCTGCAGTAAACGAAGCAGTACTTCATGCTGATAAAGTAGCACATATGATTGAGTTTGAAGCCTTTATAAACGATGACTTTGTATTTTCTCAACGCTCCGATGGTTTGATTGTGTCGACTCCAACAGGCTCAACGGCATACTCTTTATCAGGCGGTGGGCCTATTTTAACACCAGAGCTTAATGCAATGTCACTGGTTCCGATGTTTCCACATACTTTATCAAGTCGCCCTTTAGTGGTGGATGCTGATAATGAAGTGCGTTTAAAGCTTAGTTTAGAAAATACTGATAGCTTACAAGTAAGCTGTGACAGCCATGTTGTACTCGCCGTATTACCGGGTGATGAGGTAGTTATACGTAAAGCTGACAAAAAATTACGCTTAATCCACCCAAAAAATTATTCTTATTATAATGTGCTACGTAAAAAGCTAAATTGGGGTAGCCGGTTATACTAATTTTATTGCCAAACATGCAACTTTAGCGCAAAATATCGGGCTAGAATTTTTAAATATCATCAGGAAAAAGTAGTAATGACTTATGTAGTGTTTCTTGCTTTATTATTATTAATTACTTTACTTGGCAGCTACTTGCTAATTGAGAGTAATCGAAAAAAAACCATTGAAGCAAAGAAAAAACTGTTTAACGAGCGCGTAGCAAGTACTCAATCACGTTTAAAAATAAAACTAAACGAATTACTTGATGCAAATGTCATCAGTGCTAAGCACCTTCCTCGAATTCAAGCAGTTGTAAGTAACTTTTTCGTGGTACAGCCTCACAACGATGAAAATTTAGTTAAGTTGGAATCGTTATGTGACCAACTTATTAACATACTTAACGAAGAGCTTATAAAAACCTATAAAAGTAATAATAGCCAAGCATTTGCCGACAGCACTCAATATTTTATAGCAGAGTTGCCAGCTCAAGGTATTTTATACAATAAAAATTTTTACCAAGAAGTCCTTCCTACGTTAATCTTAAAGTTGAAAACTGAAGACAACATACAACCAGTTGATAATATTGATCTTAACGATGAAACCCTCCCTATTGATGAAGAAAAAAAAACACTAATTGAGTCCAGCCTTGCTTAAAATATAGAAATTTAATTTGCAATAAACCAAAACACTGTATAAATTAACAGTTAATTCACTGGATGGATGAACAGTATGTTAATTGGTTTAGAAATTAAAAATTTTGCAATTGTAAGTAATTTAAGCACTGAATGGCATTCGGGCATGACCGCTATTACCGGTGAAACGGGTGCGGGTAAATCAATCGCTATTGATGCGTTATCATTGTGCCTTGGAGAACGAGCAGAGGCTTCAGCTGTGCGCCCAGGCACTGATAAAGCCGAGGTAAGTGCGCAATTTGATTTAAGCAATTTGCCACACGCCCATGCATTTCTAGAAGAGAACATGCTTAATAATGACGATAACGAATGTCTACTTCGTAGAGTTGTTTGCAAGAATGGCCGCAGCAAAAGCTACATTAATGGTAGCCCTGTCACCGCTGCACAGCTAAAAGAGCTAGGCCAATATTTAATTTCTATACACGGTCAACATGCACACCAGCATCTATTAAAAGCAGAGCATCAATTACAGCTACTGGATGCTTACGCTGGGCACCAAAATCTAGTTAATGCTGTAAGCCAACGCTATAAACGTTATGCTGATTTACAAAAAGAATTTAAACAACTAGAACACCAACAACAACAACAAGCTGCGCAAAAACAATTATTAGAATATCAAGTGGCTGAGCTTGATGAATTTGCGTTGCAAGCTGGTGAGTTTGAACAAATAGAAGCAGAGCATTATAAGCTCAGTAACAGCCAAACTATTTTGCAATCTTGTCAGCGCGAGCTACAACATTTATACGAAAGTGATGAGCAAAATGCGTGCTCTCTTTTACAACACAGCGCACAACAATTTAATGAACTTGCACATTATGATGAAACCCTGGCCAATGTAGCAGCATTACTGACAGAAGCAGCGGTTCAAGTTGAAGAAGCAAGCAGAGAAATACGCAATTATACTGAACAAGCTGACTTAGATCCTACTCGCTTAACGGAAGTAGAAAACAGACTCAGCGGCGCTATGGATTTAGCAAGAAAACACCATATAAAGCCACAAGAGCTCGTTGAGTTTCATCAAAATGTAACACAAGAACTAGACTCTATAAGCAGTAATAGTTCGCGCCTCGAACAGCTTGAAGGTGAAATTGCAGATGCTCTTGAAGATTATCAAACGGCTAGTGAGGAATTAAGTGCTAGCCGTCATCAATATGCTAATACACTTAATGGCTTGATCAGCGAAAGTATGGCTAACTTATCTATGGAAAATGGCGTATTTGAAATAGCTCTTACAGCACATACCGATCGCTCTCCTAATAGTTTAGGTTTTGATAATGTATCGTTTTTAGTATCAACAAACCCAGGGCAACCATTACAACCTCTAGCAAAAGTAGCCTCTGGTGGTGAGTTATCACGCATTAGTTTGGCTATTCAAGTTATTATTGCCCAAAAAGTAACGACTCCAACACTTATATTTGATGAAGTAGATGTCGGTATTTCTGGCCCTACAGCTGCTGCAGTTGGTAAACTGCTGCGCCAATTAGGTAAATCGACACAAGTAATTTGTGTAACCCATTTACCGCAAGTGGCCAGTAGCGCTCATCAGCAATTTTTTGTTGCCAAAGAAATTGCAGACGGTGAAACGTTTACTCATATGCTGGCATTAAATAAAGATGGCAGGGTTAATGAAATTGCGCGTTTGCTGGGTGGTGATAACATTAGCAAAACAGCTAAAGCAAATGCGAAAGAGCTTATAAAAGCGCACGGATAAAATTATACATTTATAGTGCGTTACCTTGATACGGTGAGGATACCTTGATGCAAACAACGGTCATTTATTTTGGCTTAGCAATTAACTGGCTACTACTTATAGTTAGTGTACTTTTAGCAATGTTTAGCAAGTTTAAACACACACAATTTAAACAAGGATTATATCGTTTTTTAAATGTGGCATTAATTGTACATATTATTATTGCTGTTATGTTAGTTTTTAGCAGCACAGCTATTACTGGCTTAATAACACTTAGTTTGTTGGTTATTGGCCTACAACTTGTTTGTAACGTTATCTGCTATAAAAGTGTGAAACGTCGACAAGCCAGAGTGAAACCGAGCCTTGATCACTTCTCGATGGATTAACTAACATAGCGTTTAAAAATGCCCGCAACCTGTGTATTGCGGGCATTTTTATTTGTAAAACTGAGGGAATAAAAAAGCAAACCCGAAGGTTTGCTTTTGACTCCATTCTAACAAAAGAATTATTTACACTTTTAAATAATCCATAATGCCTTCTGCAGCATTACGCCCCTCAAATATAGCAGTAACCACTAAGTCTGAACCACGAACAATATCACCACCAGCAAATATTTTAGGATTAGTGGTTTGATGGGTAAATTCACCTTGCTCAGGTGCATTAATACCGCCCCAGTGGTTAATTTCTACATCGTACTGTTCTAACCAGTCCATTTTATGTGGCTTAAAGCCAAATGCCATAATCACTTGTGTAGCTTCAATAATGTGCTCTGATCCGGGTACTTCCTCAGCGCGACGACGGCCGTTTTCATCTGCCTCGCCAAGCTGAGTTTTTACCATTTTAACGCCGGCTACAGCACCTTTGTCATCAAGTACAATCCCTTTAGGCTGAACGTTATAAGTAAAAATTACGCCCTCTTCTTTGGCATTTTTTACTTCGCGTTTTGAACCAGGCATGTTCTCTTCATCACGACGATAAGCACACGTTACTTTTAACGCGTTATGACGAATGGAGGTACGCACACAGTCCATTGCTGTATCACCACCACCTAGTACCACTACTTTTTGGTTTGCCATATCAATGCAAGCTTGTTTAGACTCATCGTAACCCATAACACGATTAGTGTTACCAATTAAGAATGGCAGGGCATCATGCACCCCCGGCGCATCTTCGTTCTCAAGCCCTGCACGCATACTTTGATAAGTCCCCACTCCCAAAAATACAGCGTCATACTCATTAAGAATTTCATCCATGCTAATGTCTTTACCTACTTCGACATTAAGTTTAAATTCAACACCCATTTCGGTAAATATTTCGCGACGTTTTTGCATGACTTCTTTTTCTAATTTAAAAGAAGGAATACCAAAGGTTAACAACCCACCAATTTCAGGGTGACGGTCAAATACCACAGGCTTTACGCCATTACGTACTAGAATATCAGCACAGCCTAACCCTGCTGGCCCAGCACCAATAATAGCCACTTTTTTATCAGTCCATGTCACATAAGACATGTCTGGCTTCCAGCCCATTTTGAACGCGGTATCGGTGATATATTTTTCAATATTACCGATTGTTACCGCTCCAAATTCTTCATCTAACGTACATGAGCCTTCGCATAAGCGGTCTTGTGGGCATACTCTTCCACACACCTCTGGCAAACTGTTAGTACGGTGCGAAAGCTCAGCGGCCTCTAAAATGCGCCCTGTACGGATCAGTTTTAACCATTGTGGAATATAGTTATGTACTGGACATTTCCACTCACAATAAGGGTTACCGCAATCAAGGCAGCGATCTGCCTGTGAATTAACTTGGTTTTCTGAAAAGGGTTCATAAATTTCTACGAACGATTTTTTACGCGACGAGATTGGTTTCTTGCGTGGGTCTACACGCTGCACGTCTATAAATTGATATACATTTTCGCTCATACTGCCCCCTTATTGCGCTTGAACACGTAGTTCGGCGCTACTGCGAGCGCGATGCCCGAGTAAACTTTTTACGTCACTTGATTTAGGTTTTACTAATTTGAACATCGGTAAATAAAGTTCAAAGTTAGCTAAAATAGTTTCTGCTCTGCATGAGCCTGTTAGCTCTAAATGGTCAGCAATTAAGCCGCGTAAATGCTCTTGATGTGAACTCAAATCATCTAAAGTAACCACTTCAACCAACTCTGGGTTAATGCGTTTCTCAAAATCACCTCGTTCATCTAAAATATAAGCAAAACCACCGGTCATACCTGCACCAAAGTTAACTCCTACATTACCAAGTACACATACCACGCCACCGGTCATATATTCACAACCATTATCACCAACACCTTCAACAACAGCTTGCACACCCGAATTACGCACAGCAAAACGCTCACCAGCACATCCGGCTGCAAACAATTTACCGCCAGTGGCACCATATAAACAGGTATTACCTACGATGGTTGCTTTGTGACTTTCAAATGACGAACCCAGTGGTGGGCGAACGACTAGCTTACCGCCAGCCATCCCTTTACCAACGTAATCGTTGGCATCACCAACTAAAGTCATTTCAAGGCCGCCAGCATTCCATACCCCGAATGACTGGCCAGCTGTACCATGAAGTTCAATCACCACTGGATCTGCTGCCATACCTTGATTACCGTGCTTATCAGCAATATAACCAGAAAGCATTGCGCCAACCGATCTATCGGTATTACATATACGACTCACTAATGAAATGCCGCTTGAATTATCAATTGCCTCTTTTGCCTTGCCTAGCAAGCTCTCATTTAACTCACCTAAATAGTGCGAGCTATTTGGTGCACTGCAAAACAGTGTTTCACCCGTTGGGTTGTTCGGCTGAGCGATAACCGCTGATAAATCTATTTTTTGCTGTTTGGCTGTTTTGCCTTCAATGGCTTCGAGTAAATCTAAGCGACCAATCAAATCGGTTAGGTTTGCAACACCTAAACTTGCCATAATTTCACGCGCTTCTTGAGCTATAAACTTAAAGTAGTTCATCGCCATTTCTGGTAAGCCGTGATAATGCTTTTGGCGCAGTGTATCGTCTTGGGTTGCCACACCAGTAGCACAGTTATTTAAGTGACAAATTCGTAAGTATTTACAGCCTAACGCCACCATGGGTCCGGTACCAAAACCAAAACTTTCAGCGCCTAAAATGGCTGCTTTGATGATATCAAGCCCGGTTTTTAACCCACCATCTGTTTGCAGGCGAATACGATGACGAAGGCCATTTTCGACAAGTGCTTGTTGCGTTTCTGCAAGGCCAAGCTCCCATGGGCTGCCAGCATATTTAACCGAGGTTAAGGGACTTGCACCTGTGCCACCATCGTAGCCTGAGATAGTAATTAAATCGGCATACGCTTTTGCAACACCGGTTGCAATTGTTCCTACGCCCGGTTCAGATACCAGTTTTACTGAAATCAGTGCATTCGGGTTTACTTGCTTTAAATCAAAAATAAGCTGAGCTAAATCTTCAATAGAGTAAATATCATGATGCGGTGGCGGTGAAATTAGTGTCACGCCTGGTACCGAGTAACGAAGCTTGGCAATATAGGGCGTTACTTTTTCACCTGGTAACTGCCCGCCTTCGCCCGGCTTAGCGCCTTGAGCCACTTTTATTTGAATGACATCCGCACTGCGTAAATAATGAGGTGTTACACCAAATCGACCAGAGGCCACTTGTTTGATCCGTGAATTTTTTTCTGTACCGTAACGAAGTTTATCTTCGCCACCTTCGCCAGAATTTGAGCAACCACCTAAACGGTTCATAGCAATGGCTAGTGCTTCATGCGCCTCTGGTGATAATGCACCAATACTCATCGCTGCAGAATCAAAACGTTTATAAAGCTCAGTGGCAGGCTCTACCTCATCAATGCTTATACCCTTTTCTGGCAGTTTTAAAGCCAACATATCGCGCAAAGTCGCGACTGGACGGTGATTAACTAGCTTTGCGTATTCGCTGTAATCACTATACTCGCCGCTACGTACTGCTTTTTGTAACGTTTGAATCACATCAGGGTTGTAAGCATGATACTCGCCGCCGTGAACGTATTTAAATAAACCGCCATGGCTTAATAATTTACGTTTACTAAGCGCCAGTTTATGCAAGCTTTGCTGATCGTCATCGAAGTCGCTAAAACACGCCCCTTTTATGCGACTTGCAACGCCTTTAAAACACATCTCAACAATCGCGTCCGATAAGCCAACCGCTTCAAACAACATCGAACAACGATATGAAGCCACGGTGCTAATACCCATTTTCGACATGATTTTGTACAAGCCTTTATTAATTGCTTGACGATAAGCCAGTGTCACTTCGCAGTATGACTTATTAATTACCTTGCTATCGCTCATGGCCACAAGTGACTCATACGCTAAATACGGGTAGATTGCGGTTGCACCGAAGCCAAGTAGAACAGCAAATTGATGCGCGTCACGAACGCTACCGGTTTCAATAATGATGTTAGACTCACAGCGTAAGTTATTATCTACCAAGCGTTTTTGTACCGCACCCACCGCCATAGCTGCAGGAATAGGTAATTGATTGTCATCAAAGTTACGATCCGTTAATACCAGCATAATGCAGCCTGATGCTGCTTTTTCTTGTGCTTCATCACAAACACGCTTAACGGCGTTTTCAAGTCCTTCTTCTATGGTGTAAGTAATGTCAATTTTACAGTAACTGTAGTGTGCTTCATCGGCATTGAGTAGCTGCTGCATGTCAGCATACATTAAAATAGGGGTATCAAATTGCAGGCGTTTAGCATGCCCTGTAGTTTCATTAAATACGTTTTGTTCACTGCCAATACACGTTGCCAACGACATTACATGGTTTTCACGTAACGGATCGATTGGCGGATTAGTCACTTGGGCAAACTTCTGGCGGAAATAATCGTAAAGTGAACGATGCCCTTCGCTTAGGACGGCAAACGGCGTATCGTCACCCATTGAACCGGTAGCTTCTTGACCATTTTCACCCATAACACGAATAACACTGTCTAGCTCTTCATTAGTATAGCCAAACATCTTTTGATATTTGGCTAGAGTTGCATCATCGAATGAGCGATTACCTGCAACTTGCTCAGTCAGTGCTTCAAAAGGTGTTAAGCGTTTAACGTTTTCTTCTAACCACGATTTATAAGGGTGGCGTGATTTTAAGTCTTGGTCAATTTCATCTGAATGCCAAATTTTTCCGAGTTTGGTATCAATAACCAGTAGCTCGCCTGGGCCAACACGTCCTTTTTCTACCACCTCGTCAGCTGTGTAATCCCAAATTCCCACCTCAGAAGCTAAAGTAATAAAACCATCTTGAGTAATAATATAACGCGCTGGACGCAAACCATTACGGTCTAGGTTACAGGCTGCAAAGCGCCCATCAGACATAACAATGCCTGCAGGGCCATCCCACGGTTCCATATGCATAGAATTAAAATCATAGAACGCACGTAAGTCGTCATCCATAGCTCGATTTTTTTGCCATGCTGGCGGCACTAGCATGCGCATCGCACGGAATAAATCCATACCACCAGCTAAAAATAGCTCCAGCATATTATCGAGGCTAGATGAGTCAGACCCTGTCTCATTAACAAACGGCGCTGCGCTTTGTAAATCAGGAATAAGTGGCGAAGCAAATTTATAAGAACGGGCACGTGCCCATTGGCGATTACCTTCAATAGTATTAATTTCACCATTGTGCGCTAAATAACGAAATGGTTGCGCTAAAGGCCAGCGAGGCTGTGTGTTTGTAGAGAAGCGTTGATGAAAAACACAAATAGCACTAGTCATGCGAATATCCGCAAGATCAAGATAAAAATTAGGCAAGTCAGCAGGCATCATTAAGCCTTTATATATTGTGACTAGCCCAGATAAGCTCGCAATATAAAATGATTCATCGTCCATTAGACGCTTTTCTGCACGACGACGTGCAACATACAAGCGGCGTTCTAAATCTTTAGAACGCCAACCTTCTGGCGCACTAATAAAAATTTGTTCAAAACCTGGCAATTGTTTTAGAGCAATAGGTCCTAACATTGATGGATCAGTTGGAACCACACGCCAGCCCAAAATATTTAGCGTTTCTTTTTCTAGTTCTTCGCTTAAAACATCTTTGGCTGCTTGTGCTAGTACCGGATCAGCATTGAGGAAGATCATCCCAACGGCGTAATTTTTACCTAAATGCCAATTATTCTCGGCAGCAATAGCCCGAAAGAAGCTGTCTGGTTTTTGTAATAACAAGCCACAACCATCACCCGTTTTACCATCAGCAGAAATACCACCGCGGTGCTGCATGCGATCTAAACCGGTGATCGCCGTACGAATGAGTCGGTGACTCGCTTGGTTATTAACTTGGGCTATTAAGCCAAAGCCACAATTATCTTTTTCTAGTTTTGAGTCATATAACATGGACCCCTCCCCTTGCTGCGCTGTTAACGTGGATGAACGGCTCGACGATTTGCTAACAGACGAACAAAATTAGCGTTATTCCACCCTTGAGTCAATATTTTTATGAATACATATTCATTATATTGAATATATTTCAACTTAATTAAAAATCATAAAATAATGCCACCCATTAACATTTGCATAGATATCGAATCGAAAAATAGATTGACACCGGTGTTATTTTTAAAAACTTGTAAACAAAAAGCATGCGTAACTAGCAGTTTACGTAAACGTAAGGTGAGCTAAAAATGAATAACTATTCATTAGGGGCTATTTCCTCTTTTGTGCTGTATTAGTAATTCATCTGAACACGACATTTAATTACAGCGGCTTCTATTAGCGCATAGTTTATTCAATAGATTTAAACGCTCCCCTCATGTTATGCATTAATTAACAACTTGCTTTGCTTTACGTTGAGGTAACCTCATCCCATAGACAAATCAAAAAAGTGCCCGCAGCGGACACTTTTTATGTCCGCGGACATGTAAAACAAAAAGGGTAAAGTTAAAAATCAAATAAATTCAATAAGATAAAAAATGGCATGCTATTCGAATACAGCATAACTATATAAATTTTGAGGATGTTCGAATGTTTACTATTGGCTTATTTTTAATTTCACCAATTATTCTGTTTATTGCCTCGCTAATGATTACTGTGTTTGAAAAACACTAAGAGAATGAATAATGATTAAAGACACTAGCGGGCAAGACACGCAAATCTCACGACCTATAAATTTTAAAAAATACATCAGGCTGTTTATATTTATTGTGGGCCTAGTTGCTCTATGTGTATATGCACTATTAAATGCTGATCAAGAAGGTACTATCTCGGTTGATAGAGTAAGCCTACAAATAGCCACGGTGGTGCGCCAATCGCTAATACGCGATGTTGCAGCCAGCGGTAAAATTGTGGCCGCCAGAGCACCAAAAGTTTACAGCCCTGAACTAGGCTTTGTTTCATTGAAGGTTAATGCTGGTGACTCAGTAAAACTGCATGATGTAATAGCCATGGTTGATAGTCCTGAGCTCACAAACGAATTAAAGCAGCAACAGTCTGTTTTAGCTCGTCTTGAGGGCGAGCTACAACGTAAACACCTTGAGGCACGCCGCCAATCATTAAGCTTAAATAAAGCACTTGATCTAGCACAAGTAGAGTTAAACGCTGCCGATAGAGAAAATCGCAGAGCGGCCTTATCAATGCAAAAAAATGTGATCAGTCAAATTGATCACGAAAAAGCCATTGATGAGCTTGCCCGTGCAAAACTCTCTTATAAACATGCAGAGCAAGAAGTTGAATTGTCCAAAGATACACTTGCTTTTGAACTACAGGCCGCTAAACGAGATGTCACTCGTCAACAACTGATTGTCGATGATCTACTTCGTAAAGTTAATAACTTAACAATTAAAGCCACTGTGTCAGGGATTGTAGGTAACTTACTAGTTCAACAAAGAGAAGCGGTAACACAAAGCCAACCATTAATGACTTTAGTTGATTTGAGTAATTTTGAAGCAGAGCTACAAGTCCCTGAAAGTTATGCAAATGAGCTTGGTTTAGGTATGGACGTAGAGATAACAATGGGCGCTAGCAAAGTGATGGGCGCCCTCTCTGCCATTTCACCAGAAGTAAATAATAGAGAAGTCACAACGCGTGTACGTTTTGACAAAGACATGACGGGTATCAGACAAAACCAACGATTAACAGCACGTATTTTATTAGAAAATCGTGACGATGTTTTACAAGTTAAGCGTGGGGCATTTTTACAACAAGGCGGTACACAGGTTTATAAAATTACCGGTGATACAGCTCAGCTCATTGATATTTCAATTGGTGCAACAAGTATTAATGCGGTTGAGTTAATCTCAGGGGTTCAAGCTGGCGATGAATTGATTATCTCAAGCTATAACAGTTTCAAACACACACACACATTATTACTTCGCTAACAATCGCGTAGAACCAAACAACAAAAGGAAAAAGCATGTTAAAGATGAATAATATAAGTAAAGTATATCAAACAGAAATGGTTCAAACCCATGCATTACGTGATTTTAATCTACACGTTGATGAAGGCGAATTTATTGCTGTTACAGGCCCTAGCGGATCAGGAAAAACGACCTTTTTAAATATAGCTGGAATGTTAGAACCCTTCTCTGCAGGTGAATATTTACTTGATGGAATTGATGTAGGTAAGTTAAACGATAACCAGCGCGCAGATTGTCGAAATCAAAAAATAGGCTTTATCTTCCAAGGGTTCAATTTAATACCTGACTTAAACTTATATGAAAATATTGAAGTACCGCTACGTTATAGAGGTATTAAAGCCGCAGAGCGTAAACGTCGCATTGAAAAATGTTTAGAACAAGTTGGTCTTGCCTCTCGGGCAAAACATTTGCCACAGCAACTCTCTGGCGGACAGCAACAACGAGTAGCCATAGCACGCGCGCTTGCTGGCGAGCCACGATTTTTACTTGCCGATGAACCAACCGGTAATCTCGACAGCCTTATGGCTCGTCAAGTAATGGAGCTGCTTGAACAAATCAATCGCGATGGCGCGACCATCATTATGGTGACCCATGATCCTGAGCTTGCTCGCAGAGCGCCAAGAAACATTCAGGTGGTCGATGGACAACTTGCCGACTTTACGCTGTATCAAGGCGCACAAAACCTTAAAAATGTTGCAGGAGCGTAAGCCATGCTATTACATTACCTCGATTTAAGTTGGCGTAGCTTTAAGCGCACTCCTCTGGTGAGTTTCTTAATGGTGCTGGCGATTGCCATTGGGATTGGTGTAACCATGACCAGTTTAAGCGTTTATCATATGATGTCAGCAGATCCGATCCCGCATAAAAGCAGTCAATTGTATAACGTACAATTACAAACCATGGATGAAGGTCACACGTGGTGGACGGGTGACGATATCCCCATGCAATTGACTTATCAAGATGCCGTAAATTTACATAATGCGCCTACTCCAGATAAAAAAGTGGCCATGATGCGCACTGGCTTCTCGGTGTATTTAGACTCAGATAAAGTTAAGCCGTTTACTGGTGAAGCACGCATGACCACACCCGATTTTTTTAGCATGTTTGATGTGCCATTTATTTATGGCGGTGTGTGGAGTGTACAACAAGAGCAATCTGCAGCCCCTGTTTTGGTGATTTCAAAAGAGCTGAACGATAAGTTGTTTGCGGGTGAAAACTCCATCGGCAAACTAGTCTATTTGGATGACGATAGCTACCAAATTGTCGGTGTTATTGATGACTGGCCCCTCAACCTTAAATATTACGATTTAAATAACGGCGCTTTTGATAAAATAGCAGACCTATTTTTACCCTTTAGTTTAATTAAAGCAAAAGAGCTCACCAGCTGGGGCAATAGCAATGGCTGGAAACATGAAAATATAAATACCTATGCCGATAGATTGCAATCGGAAATAGTGTGGATCCAATTTTGGGCTCAGCTTGATACACCAGAGCAAAAAACCGCTTACGGTGATTACCTCACCTCTTACATTGAAGAGCAAAAAAAACGTGGCCGCTTCACGCGAGAGAAACCTGAATATAGCCTACGTGATGTAAACCAATGGATGGAATACAACAATGTCGTTAGTGAAGATAACAAAATACTGGTTAGTTTAAGCTTTATGTTTTTAGCGGTGTGTTTAGCTAATATTTTAGGATTATTACTAGCAAAGTTTTTACGCCGTGCTCCAGAAGTCGGCGTGCGTCGAGCACTCGGGGCAAGTAAGCGACAAGTCTTTCTACAGCATTTAGTAGAAGTAGCCATGCTTGGTTTTATCGGCGGGTTGCTCGGTATTGTACTTGCACAAATTGGCCTTCTCGGGGTAAGGCAAAGTTACGAATATTACAAAAACATAGCCACGATGGATTTAGCCATGTTATTAAGTGCCCCAGTTATCGCAATAACTACTTGCATTATTGCTGGGCTTTACCCTGCTTGGCTAGTGTGTAAAACCAACCCTGCCATTTACCTTAAGAGCCAATGAGGAGCTAATCATGTTAGAAATAAAACCAATATTTCATGCCCTTTGCCGCTCAAAGGTAGGCGCAATATTACTTTTAATTCAAATTGCAATTACGACAGCCATTGTCAGCAATGCGGCGTTTATCATTCAAGATAGAATCGCTTTTTTAAACCAAGAAACCGGCTATCCAGAGCAAGACTTGTTTAAGTTCAATGTGATGACCTTTGGGAAAGACGTTGATGCTAGCCAGCAGTTTGAACTAGATGAAGCCATGTTAAGAGCCCTACCAGGGGTTGAGAGTGCAGCGCAAAGTAGCAGTATTCCGTTATCTGGTAGTGGCAGCGCTTCCGGCTTTAATTTAAAACCTGCACCACAAGAAAGCAAAAATGTGCGCACTGCTTACTTTTTTATTGATGAGCACGGCCTAGACACATATGGCGTAAAATTAATTGCTGGGCGTAATTTTACTGAGGCTGAAGTACTCATTACAAATTCACCGACAGATAGAACAACTAATGTCACTATAGTTACTGAGGCGTTAGCCAATGAGCTTTTCCCTGAGGGCAATGGCCTAGGAAAAACCATTTATTTTGGTGACTTACCCCTACAAATTATTGGGATCACAGCGCCAATGAAAGGCCCTTGGCTAAAAGATAGTCACCCCAATAATGTCGCGCTTATTCCGTATATTCAAGGCAAAACTTACGCACAATTTGCTGTAAGAACAAAGCCAGGACAACGCGCAGCTGTAATGAAACAAATCGAAAATGCGATGCTAAATAATTATAGCAAGCGGGTGATCAACAATATTAAAGGTCTTGATGAACTTAAAGATCAATATATGGCTGCAGATAAACTTATGATGCGTATGTTAATTGTGCTCATAACCATACTGGTATTGGTAACCGCACTGGGCATTTTTGGTTTGACGCTATTTAATATAAACAAACGTACCAAGCAAATTGGAACCCGTCGTGCTTTAGGCGCTCGTAAATCTGCAATTGTTAATTATTTTTTAGTTGAAAATGCGCTTATTTGCATTGCTGGCTTATTTTTAGGTGCTATTTCAGCACTTTTACTCGGTCAGTTATTAATGCAACATTTTTCAATAGCGGCATTACCATCAAGTTATATTGCTGTCACGGCAGTCATGGTGTTTACAATGAGTCTTTTGGCTGTATTTGGCCCAGCTAAACGCGCGGCAAATATTTCGCCGAGTATCGCAACCCGAACCATATAGCACAGCTCCCAACCTATGCTACACTGGCTAAACGCGGTGTAGCATTTTCAATATTTAAATAATAATAAACAGCGATTAAATTAACATGGAAAAAATACTTATCGTTGATGATAATCCTGCAATTTTAGATGCCTTGTCATTATTGCTAGAGATTCACGACTATAAAGTGGTTACTGCAAATAGCCCATTTGAAGCTATTCAAATTGTGCAATACCAGCGTATTGCACTTGTACTTCAAGATATGAACTTTAGTAACGACACAACTTCAGGAGAAGAGGGAAAGTTACTCTTTTATCAACTCAGAGAGCTAAATCCCTATCTGCCCATTATTCTGATCACTGCATGGACTGAGCTTGAAACAGCCGTTGAACTTGTCAAAGCCGGTGCGGCTGATTATTTACCAAAACCATGGGATGATGCCAAGCTTCTTACCTGTGTTAATAACCTAATTGAACTAGGAAAGACAAAAAAACAAAATCAAACCTTATTGCGCCACCAGCAAGAGCGTGAGGCATCTATAGAAAATGCTAATTTAGTAGGTTTAATTTATCGCAGTACGGCCATGGAGCAATTAGTTAAAATGGCATTACAAGTCGCCAAATCTGATGTCTCTGTATTAATAACAGGCCCAAATGGCAGTGGTAAAGAGCGCATAGCACAAATTATTCAAGCAAACTCACCTCGCCAAAATGCTGCGTTTATTACGGTCAATGCAGGTGCCCTTCCCCATCAACTAATAGAAGCAGAATTATTTGGTGCAGAAGCAGGTGCTTTTACAGGGATCACAAAACAAAGGATTGGTCGATTTGAAGCGGCTGATGGTGGCACATTATTTTTAGATGAAATAGGTAATCTCCCTTTATCAGGACAAATGAAGCTCCTACGGATTTTACAAACGGGAGAATTCGAGCGCTTAGGTTCAACCCAGACCCGAAAAGTTAATGTCCGTGTAATATCAGCGACCAATGAAAACCTAACAGATGCAATCAGCAAAGGGCTGTTTAGAGAAGACTTATACTACCGCTTAAATGTAATTGAACTTAACCTGCCAAGTCTTAATCAGCGACCGGATGACATACTTCCTCTTATTCGTCATTTTTTAGTAGAACGTGAGCTGGACTTACAATGCGAAAACCTACTTTTAGCCCATTCATGGCCCGGTAATGTTCGTGAACTTGAAAATGCATGTAAACGTGTCAGTGTGCTCAAACCCAGCGGTGAGATAAGCATCGACGACTTTGGTTTAACTCCTATTACGCCTCAAACACACACTCAAAAAGTAGAGCCTAACAAACAACAAATTGAGGATGCCATGCGTTTACATAAAGGGGTGATTGCCAAAGTAGCACGTGAGTTTGGCCTCAGCCGACAAGCACTCTACCGTCGTCTTGATAAGTTTGAGATTGCCTACTGATGAAAGAATCAAGATACCGCTTCTCTTTAACTTCTAAAGTGATTTTAGTATGTGTATTTTCCTCTGTGATCCCTGTTTTTATCTGTTGTTGGCTGCTGGGTGTTGACGCTATAAAAACAACAGTAAGTGTTATTTTCACAGCCACGCTAAGTAGCTTATTGGCTCATCGACTCAGCGGTAAACTGGTCCAAGGTATTACTTCATTAGAAACTGGCTTATTAAATTTTAAAGATGGGGAACTATCGACTTTACTGGCCTATAACCATAATGATGAATTAGGTCATTTGTGCCAGCTTTACAACAAAACTGCAAAGCAATTAAGACAAGAAAAACAATGGGTTTACCAACGAGAGTTGATGCTTGATAAGGTATTACAAAACGCCCCTCAAGCTGTATTATTGGTAAATGACAATGATTTTATTGTTTATAGTAACCATAGTGCGAGAGATTTTTTTAATGCAAGTACAGCCCTAGAAGGCGAAAAAATATCACCATTATTGTCTAAAGCCCCACAGCAAATAATTAATGCCGTTAATAAAGGCGTAGATGGTTTATTTATTCTCGATAAAGCAGAACAAGAACCGCAAACATGGCATCTTTCAATGGGTCGCTTATTGCTTAACAACCAACACCACAGGTTGTTTGTATTTAAACAATTGACCCGCGAATTGAGCCGCCAAGAAGTTGAAGTTTGGAAAAAGGTTATTAGGATCATTAGCCATGAACTCAATAACTCACTAGGTCCTATGTCATCCATGTTACATAGTGCACAGCTGTTAACGAAGAAAGTGGATGAACCTCGTTTACAACGCGTTTTCACTACCATTGAAGAGCGAATAAAGCATTTAAACGAGTTTGTTCAAGGCTATGGAAAGTTTGCTAAACTACCACCACCTAAAATAACAATGGTTGATTGGCATTCATTACTCGATCAATTACAAAGCCAATGGCAATTTAATTTCGACCTTCAAAAAGATATCATCACACGAGCCGATCAAACCCAAATAGAACAATTGCTCATTAACCTGTTGAAAAACGCACATGAATCAGAGTCGCTAGCAGAGCATATTAGTTTAAAAATAACACAAGATAACCTCGGCACTCATATTAATGTGAGCGATCAAGGAAAAGGCATGAGTGAAACGGTTATGGCCAGTGCTCTCATCCCTTTTTATTCTACCAAGGCAGCTGGAAGTGGATTAGGGTTGGCACTGTGTCGAGAAATTGTTGAAGCCCATCATGGGCAAATTAGCCTGCATAATCGTGAAATCGGCGGGATCAGTGTTTTTGTAAGTTTACCCTGATAACTGCTTATTTAAGAATGAAAACTTGCTCAATTTAGGGGCGATTCAATCGCGCTCTGAAGTTTGCGGCTTTGTAAGCTACGTAAAAAACGAGTAAAGCTGCCTTCTCACTCCTTACTTTTAGCGTATAAGCAACAAGAGTAAATAATTTATAGACATAAAAAAAGCTGCAAATTGCAGCTTTTTTTTACCTAAACGCTTATTCAGCGTCTGCAGGTTTATGCTTTGCAGCTGTTTCTGCGATCAGTGGTTGTAATTCACCACGTTGAAACATTTCAATGATAATGTCACAGCCACCAATTAACTCACCTTCAACCCAAAGTTGTGGGAAAGTAGGCCAGTTAGCATACGCAGGAAGCTCTGCACGAATGTCTGGATTAAGTAAAATATCTACATAAGCAAACGGTTCACCACACGACATTAACGCTTGTGATGCTTGTGAAGAAAAACCACAATTAGGCAGTTTTGGTGATCCTTTCATGTATAAGATGATTGGGTTTTCAGCAATTTGCTGTTTAATTTTATCGATGGTTTCCATTTACAACCTCAAAATGACGATAGCGAACACATTAGGCCTTGAAAAAGTTTCACTGTGGCCTCAGATATATAGATTAAAATAGGCAATTAAAGCCTCAATCTTAAATAGCTTTAGCAAGAGCATTGCTGTTTGCTAAAACTTGAGTAAAATACTCAACAATTATAGTAACACTATATTCCTGTTTGGTATAGATAAGTGCCCTGTTTGCGCAGGCATTACGTATTACTAAATAGACTATCAACCAAAAGAAGATGGAGATAAAAAATGGCATTTGAACTACCGTCACTACCGTATGCAATTGATGCACTTGAGCCACATATTTCACAAGAAACGCTAGAGTTTCACCATGGTAAACACCACAACACTTATGTGACTAAACTTAACGGTTTAATCCCAGGCACTGAGTTTGAAGGTAAGTCACTTGAAGAAATCGTATGTTCTTCAGAAGGCGGTGTATTTAATAACGCTGCTCAAATCTGGAACCACACTTTCTACTGGAACAGCCTATCTCCAAATGGCGGTGGCGCTCCAACAGGTGCAATTGCTGATGCAATTAACGCCAAATGGGGCTCATTTGACGCATTTAAAGACGCGTTAAATGATAAAGCAGTAAATAACTTTGGTTCAAGCTGGACTTGGTTAGTTAAACTGGCTGATGGTTCACTAGACATCGTTAATACATCTAACGCTGCTACACCACTAACAGATGCAGGTGTTACTCCAATCCTAACAGTGGATTTATGGGAACACGCATACTACATTGATTACCGTAACGTGCGTCCAGATTACCTTAAAGGTTTCTGGTCACTAGTTAACTGGGAATTCGCGAACGCTAACTTCGCATAATTAGTTTAATACTAGTTTTAAAAAGACGCTTAGGCGTCTTTTTTTATGCCTACAATTTGCATTAATTGCGTTTATACGTAGGTTGTTTTATAAAAGCCCATCTTGATCATTTTTCATATAAATTTTTAATTTTATTGCACAAAAAATGAAATTCGTGACTAGACTTTAGATAGTGAATACATCTTCAAAGTAGGTTTCGGAGGTCATTATGACTATTTTTGATCACTACCAAGCACGTTATGAATCAACACAAGAAGAAGAGTACAGTGTTGCTGAATTCCTCGAAATTTGTAAAACCGATAAGTCTGCTTATGCCAGTGCACCTGAAAGGTTACTGATGGCCATTGGCGAGCCTAAAATGGTAGATACTGCTACCGATACTCGCCTAAGTCGCTTATTTTCAAATCGTGTTGTTGCACGTTACCCAGCATTTGCTGACTTTTATGGCATGGAAGACGCTATTGAACAAATTGTGTCTTATCTAAAACATGCAGCACAAGGCTTAGAGGAGTGTAAACAAGTACTTTATTTACTCGGCCCTGTGGGTGGTGGTAAGTCATCAATTGCCGAAAAATTAAAGTATTTAATGCAACAAGTGCCTATCTACTCCATTAAAGGCTCACCAGTTAATGACCATCCGCTGGCATTATTTGACCCCATTGAAGATGCAAACCTGCTCGAAAAAGAATATGGAATTAAGTCTCGCTACCTTAAAACAGTGATGTCGCCATGGGCCGCAAAACGCTTACAAGAATTTAATGGTGATATTAGCCAATTTAGAGTGGTTAAACGCTTCCCATCAATTTTAAATCAAGTAGCGATTGCTAAAACAGAGCCCGGCGATGAAAACAACCAAGATATTTCGGCTCTTGTAGGTAAAGTAGATATCCGCCAGCTTGAACACTTTGCGCAAAATGATCCTGATGCGTACGCTTATTCAGGCGCATTATGTTTAGCTAACCAAGGCTTAATGGAGTTTGTGGAAATGTTCAAAGCACCGATAAAAGTGCTACACCCGCTTTTAACAGCCACACAAGAAGGCAACTATAACGGCACAGAAGGCATAAGCGCCCTGCCATTTAACGGCATGATACTCGCCCACTCCAACGAGTCAGAATGGCAAACCTTTAAAAACAATAAAAACAACGAAGCTTTTTTAGACCGTGTTTATATTGTTAAAGTCCCATATTGCTTAAGAGTGACCGAGGAGATTAAAATTTACGATAAGCTGATTGAACACAGTGAGCTTTATAATGCTCCATGTGCGCCAGGAACACTTAAAATTTTAGCTCAATTTACCACTCTCTCGCGCTTAAAAGAGCCAGAAAACTCTAGCATTTACTCTAAAATGCGGGTCTACGATGGTGAAACACTCAAAGATACCGATCCAAAAGCTAAGTCATACCAAGAATATCGTGATTACGCTGGTGTCGATGAGGGCATGAACGGTCTTTCAACTCGTTTTGCGTTTAAAATTTTATCTCGCGTATTCAACTTTGATACCACCGAAGTGGCCGCCAACCCAGTACATTTGTTTTATGTACTTGAGCAACAAATTGAACGAGAACAATTTAGCGCTGAGGTTGAAGAGCGTTATTTAAGCTTTTTAAAAGGCTATTTAATTCCACAATATGTTGAGTTTATAGGTAAAGAGCTACAAACCGCCTATCTAGAATCGTACTCGGAATACGGACAAAATATTTTTGACCGCTACGTTATTTATGCTGATTTTTGGATTCAAGATCAAGAATATCGCGACCCTGATACAGGGCAATTGTTTGACCGTGATGCGCTCAATGCTGAGCTAGAAAAAATTGAGAAACCGGCAGGTATTTCAAATCCTAAAGATTTCAGAAATGAAATTGTTAACTTTGTACTACGTGCTCGCGCTCACAATAATGGCAAGAATCCGCTATGGACGAGTTATGAGAAACTACGCACTGTTATTGAGAAAAAAATGTTCTCAAACACCGAAGACTTACTCCCTGTCATTTCATTCAATGCTAAAACATCGGCTGAGGATCAGCAAAAGCATGAGGACTTTGTTAACCGTATGGTTGAAAAAGGCTACACGCAAAAACAAGTGCGCTTGCTATCTGAGTGGTATTTACGGGTTAGAAAATCGCAATAACCTTCATAATTGCAGTTTTTAGGAGGTCATTATGGCGCATTTTATCGACAGGCGTTTAAATGGCAAAAACAAAAGCACAGTTAACCGCCAGCGTTTTATTAGGCGTTATAAAAAGCAGATAAAAGAAGCGGTGTCTGATGCGATAAATAAACGCAGCGTCACCGACTCTAGCTCTGGGGAGAGTATATCTATTCCACAGCGTGATATTAGTGAACCTACTTTTCATCAAGGTAGAGGCGGTAATAGAGAGCAAATACATCCAGGGAACGATCAGTTCTCTACTGGTGATAAAATTGAGCGACCTAGAGGTGGACAAGGCGGTGGCGCGGGCGAAGGTGAAGCGAGTGATTCTGGCGAAGGCCAAGATGATTTTGTTTTCTCAATTTCTAAAGACGAATATCTTGATTTGTTATTTGAAGATTTAGAACTCCCTAATTTACAAGAAAATCAGCTCGATAAGCTCGTACAAATGAAAACCCATCGCGCTGGGTTTTGCAGCGACGGTATGCCCAGTAATATTGACGTAGTGCGTTCATTACAAGGCTCTTTAGCTCGTAGAATTGCAATGACCGCAGGAAAAAAGCGCCGCCTTAGTGAACTTGAGGGGCAATTAGCACTACTGCTTGAACAACCACACTGCGACAAAGCCGCTGTGACATTGTTGCAACAAGAAATCGACATTCTAAAGCAACAAATTAAATCGGTACCCTTTATTGATAACTACGATTTGCGTTTTCGTAACTATAATAAACAACCACACCCAACCAGCAAAGCAGTAATGTTTTGTATTATGGATGTATCCGGTTCAATGGATCAAGCCACCAAAGACATGGCAAAACGCTTTTATATTTTGCTTTATCAGTTTTTAACTCGCAGCTATAAAGACATTGAGGTTGTGTATATTCGTCATCATACTCAAGCTAAAGAAGTTGATGAACAAGAGTTTTTTTACTCCCAAGAAACGGGCGGTACTATCGTTTCAAGTGCGCTTAAGCTAATGAATGAAATAATAGCAGAGCGCTATAATGCTGATGAATGGAATATATACGCAGCACAAGCCTCTGATGGTGATAACTGGGCAGATGATACCCCGCAATGTGGGCATATTTTACGTAACAAACTGTTACATGCAGTACGATACTTTGCCTATATAGAAATTACTACCCGCGCCCACCAAAGTCTATGGCGCGAGTACCAAAGCATAAGCCAAACTCACAGTAATTTTGCCATCCAACATATTCAAGGTGTTGAAGACATTTACCCTATATTTAGGGAGCTATTTAAAAAAGGCCGTCAACAGCAAGGGGCTGCATAGCCAAAGCGAGGTAGCAATATGAATAACGAGCGAATCAGTGATGGGCCCGATTGGACCTTTGAGTTACTTCAGCAATATCAAGATGAAATTGCACGTGTTGCTGAGCATTATAAACTAGACACATACCCTAACCAAATTGAAGTGATCACTGCTGAGCAAATGATGGATGCTTACTCCAGTGTAGGCATGCCTATTGGCTATACTCACTGGTCTTACGGTAAAAAGTTTATCCAAACAGAACAAAATTATAAACGAGGTCAAATGGGCCTTGCATATGAAATTGTGATTAACTCCAATCCATGTATAGCTTATTTAATGGAAGAAAATACGCTGCCGATGCAGGCATTGGTTATGGCACATGCGTGTTACGGGCATAACTCTTTTTTTAAGGGGAATTATTTATTTAAAACATGGACTGATGCCGGTTCTATTATTGACTATTTATTGTTTGCTAAAAACTATATTAGCCGCTGTGAAGAGAAATACGGTATATCTGAAGTAGAAAGCATACTCGACTCTTGCCATGCGTTAATGAGTTATGGTGTTGACAGGTATAAACGTCCGCAGCGTATTTCGTTATTTGAAGAACAAAAACGCCAGCAAGAACGGGCTGAGTACTTACAATCACAAGTTAATGAACTATGGCGTACCATTCCCTCTCAGCAGCAAGAATCAAAAAAAAGTGAGCGTCACTTTCCGCAAGAGCCACAGGAAAACATTCTGTATTTTATTGAAAAAAATGCTCCTTTACTTGAGCCATGGCAACGAGAAATCGTACGTATTGTGCGAAAAATATCGCAGTACTTTTATCCGCAAAAACAAACACAGGTTATGAATGAAGGTTGGGCCACTTTTTGGCACTACACTATTTTGAACCACTTATATGATGAGGGAAAACTAACCGACTCATTTATGTTAGAGTTTTTACAAAGCCATACAAATGTTGTATATCAACCCCCTTATAATAGCGATTATTACTCAGGTATTAACCCCTATGCGCTGGGTTTTAATATGATGGTAGATATACGCCGAATTTGTGAAAACCCGACAGAAGAAGATAAACGCTGGTTTCCTGAACATGCTGGTAGTGACTGGCTTGAAACTCTTCACTTTGCAATGCAAAACTTTAAAGATGAAAGTTTTATTAGCCAATTTTTATCGCCAAAACTGATCAGAGACTTTAAATTGTTCACTATAGTAGACCATGCTAACAACCCACATTTAGAAATAGGCGCTATTCATGACGATAATGGCTACAAAGCGGTTAGAGAGGCACTTTCTGCACAATATAACCTTAGTAATCATGAACCTAACATACAAGTTTACGATGTAGACTTGCGTGGCGATCGCTCATTAACCCTGCGATATATCCCTCACAACGCCATTCCACTGGCCAACTCCCATGAGGAGGTATTAAAACACCTTTACAGACTATGGGGCTTTAAGGTAAAACTGGAACAGGAGTCAAATTCTGGTGATATTTCAACCATTGGTCAATGCCCAAGCGATGACTCACGCCATACAACAGAGTAAAAATATGCATAGCGAACCAATTGTGAGTTTTATGCAGGTTATACTGTCTATATTTCTCCAATATTAAGAGATTTAGGCTTGGTTTTTTCTAAGGAGCAACTCGTTAATGCGTTTGAGAAACGACCACAATCGCAGCAGGCCCTTATAAATGATAATAACTTACACGATAAGCTTCATATTAAAGCGGGGCTACCCGAGCAGGTGATCTTGCTTAGCGGCTAAGCTTAATGCTGATTTAGTGATTATAGGCTCTGTAGGAAATATCGGGATTAAAGCTAAGTTCATTGGTAATACCGCAGAAAAAATAATACGTTTACTCAAAACTGATTTACTTATTTTACCTCCCAATTAAAAATGATGCTTACGCATCATTTTTTATATCAGCATATACCGACACTTTATTTCGACCGGTTTCTTTTGAATGATAAAGTGCTTTATCGGCAGCTTCAATCCAACGCTCATGATCTTTAAACTCGTTGTCAAAGCAGGCAATACCCACACTAATGGCCATATGCATAGTGTGCTCTTTGTATTTCGCTGGTGAGGTTTCGATTAATTGGCGTAAGCGCTCAGCAAATACGATAGCCCCTTGTTTATCGGTATCTAATAAAGTAACAACAAACTCTTCACCGCCGTATCGCCCAGCAATATCAGTTTCACGCAATGCAGTTTTAAGTAAACTCGCTATATGACGAAGTGCTTCATCTCCAGCACTATGACCAAAGTCATCGTTTACCTTTTTAAAGTGATCAATATCAAAAATTAATAACGAGCAGCAACCTTCACTGCGCTTAGTACGTAAAAATTCTTGATGTAACAAATACTCCCAATGTCCTCGGTTTGCAAGCTGGGTAAGGCTGTCAGTTTGGCTTACTTGCTCTAATTTTTTGTTTAACTCTTCAAGCTCTTTTTTGTTAACTGCAATATCCGTTACATCGTAGATAATAATACAAATATGCTCTACTTCCCCTCGTACATTCGTAAGTGGAATAAACGTGGCGTTTTGATACATATAATCCGCTTTACCTGTAATCGGTCGATAATTTTTAAAACGAAAAATATACGGCTGCTGTTCCCAAATAGTAAATGAGCGATTTTTTAATACAAACACTGACTCAGCTTTACTTCTAAACCATTTTTCATCTATGGCTGGAAATAGATCAAACAAGTCTTTATCTTTTACTGCACTCGGTAACAGCCCAGAATGGTTTTCCATAAAGCCATTCCAAACGCATACCTTGTAGTCTCTATCTAGCACCACAAGGCCTACATCAACAGTATTAAACATGTCCATTAACCAATGGATTTCATTTAAATCTAAATCAGCTGGCATAAATATTTAATCTTCCAGTAGATAGGCAACTTTATATTTCAAAGTTTTAAGTGAATCTTCAGTAAAGAGCAACATTAAATCACAACTAATATCATGATTTTCAATACCGTAACTAATTTCTATGGCAAGTGTCCGTTGCCAACGCGACTTATTAGACTGAACAAGCTCAGAAACATCACGGTGCTGGCCCAATACAATGGGGTGGCCTTGACTAAAGGTCATGTCGAGCTGCTTTGATAAGCCTGTTAATATAGCGCCAATTAAAATGTTACTTACATCCATTAGCAACTCTAACTCAACCTTGTCGTTTAATTCACCTTCGTAATTCATTAATGAGGCTATTTCTTTAAAACTAGAATCATTTAAAAGTAATAACGCCTCACCAGATACCCCGCCGCCAATAAAGCCTTGGCAAATACCCGACGTAGTGTCATTGGTATCAACAGAGCTTAGCGCCATATTAAGCTCACTGACCTCTAAAACATTAACATTAGGAATGGGTAGCTTAACAAATACATTAAGCAGTCGTGCAAGTAGATCCCCTGCTTGGCCCATAGCAACATTAGTCAGCTCTTGGTATATATCACGAACATCAGGGTCAACTTGTTCGCCTAAAGTGTGGGACAAACGTTCACGCAGTGCTCTATCTCTTATACCATGGTGCTCTATAATGGCAGCGAGCTTTTCAGGGGAACATGGTTTTTGAATAAAGTCTATGGCGCCAAGTTCAAGTACACGTTGATGTGCGCTTGGTTGAATATCGCCCGATACCACCACAGTGAGCACGTCTAGTCCCTGATCTTTCATTGCTGCCAACACACCATAGCCGTCCATCTCTGGCATATTTAAATCAAGGAAAAGAATTTCAGGTTGGGCTTTGCTTATTTGTTTTATGCAGTCTACACCGTCACATGCAAATTCAATTTTAATATCCCAATCATCGGGTAAGGAACGAGCCAACTGGCGTCGTGCTAATTTTGAATCATCACATATTAAAACCGATGTTGACATACAATCTCACTATTTTAAAACTGGGTGTAATTTTAAGCGTGTAGAACAAGCCACGGATACATAAAAAATAATACCTATTTCTTATACATACATAGTAATCAATGTATTACTTATTTTCAATTTTAGGCAAAAATAAAGCTGTGGATTTTTCTGCTTGGTTACTTATCTACATTATAATACACTCACAACTATTGCGTTAATTTAAAAGGAAAAAACTCCATGCGTCGTACATTAGCTTTTGCATTAAGCCTATTTTGCTGTGCCAGTTTTGCCGCAGATTTACCCGAAAACACACTCGATGCAGGAAAAGTAACTGCACAAGGTAAGCCAGTTACCTTATTAGGGAAAGGCCTTAAAGTTGGTGAAGATGCCCCTAACTTTAAAGTAGTTAATGACAGTTTCACTGCTGTTACGTTAGAAGATTATAAAGGCCAAGCTGTATTAATTAGTGTTGTTCCGAGCTTAGATACCGGTATTTGTAGCTTACAAACTAAGCACTTTAATGAAAAAGTCGCCCAACAATTTCCAGGCGTGGCCATGATCACTATTAGTGCCGATTTACCATTTGCGCAAAAGCGTTTTTGTAAGGCCGAAAATATCGATAAAGTAACGACACTTTCTGATTCTGTATGGCGTGATTTTGGTCAACAGTATGGCTTAATCATTAAAGATATGGGATTACTTACCCGCTCTGTTTTTATTCTTGATAAGAGCCATAAGGTTATTTATAAGCAATTAGTTAGTAGTTTATCAACCGAGCCTGAATATGATAGCGTCATTGAAAAGCTTAAAATGCTTTAAAGGTCGAATTTCAGGAAATAAAAAACCGCTATAAAAGCGGTTTTTTATTTTGCTGTGTGGTTAAAAAATTAACCTAGTAGCTCAGCTAGTTGCTTGCTTACTGCTTCAACCGCTTGGGTACCATCTAATTTATGGTACTGAGTATTACCCGCTTTAGCTTCTGCTTGGTAGTAGTCAACCAATGGCATTGTTTGCTCATGGTAAATACCTAAGCGTTTACGAACAGTCTCTTCGGTATCATCTGCACGAATAATTAGTTCTTCACCTGTTTCGTTGTCTTTACCTTCCTCTTTTGGAGGATTGTAAACAACATGGTAAACACGGCCAGAGCCAGGATGAACACGACGTCCGCCCATGCGCTCAACGATAACTTCATCAGCAACATCAAATTCAATAACGTGATCAACCACTACGCCATTTTCTTTCATTGCATCAGCTTGTGGAATTGTGCGTGGGAAACCATCTAGTAAGAAGCCTTTTTCACAATCTGGCTTGGCAATACGCTCTTTAACAAGGCCAATAATAATATCGTCAGAAATAAGCTGACCTGCGTCCATTACTTTTTTTGCTTCTAGGCCTAGTGGTGTGCCCTCTTTAATTGCAGCTCGTAGCATATCACCGGTAGAAATTTGTGGAATACCGTATCTATCCATTAAAAACTGAGCTTGAGTACCTTTACCTGCACCCGGCGCGCCCAAAAGAATAATGCGCATATCATTGTCCCCTAATATGAGAGTTTATTTTAAAGTCTGAATTCTTCCATAAGCGCTGCAGATACTCAAGTAACTTATACTAATTGTCTAGGGTCTGTTGACCTTTGCGGATTAATATTTGTTCAAACTAGGGAGAATTTAATCGCGGCGCGGGGTTTGTCACCTACTGGGCTAAGTAAAAACCGAGTAAAGCTTCCGCGTTCTGCTCACCCCCCCTGCCTACATCCATGTAAGCAACAAAGAGTAAATCGCCCTTAGGCAGAACCCTTCGAGCAGGGCATAAAAAAAGGGAACAGACGTTCCCTTTTTACTCAATCATTGATTTTTATACTTATTTGCTTAAATCAAGCATAAGTTTATTTAAGCGAGTTACAAATCCAGTTGGATCTTTAAGCGTACCGCGCTCTGCAAGCAAGGCTTGGTCTAGTAGTACATGTGACCACTGCGCAAACTTATCTTCGTCTTGTTCATCATTTAAATGCTTAACCAGTTGGTGCTCTGGGTTTAATTCAAACACAGGCTTAGCCTCTGGAACAGCTTGACCTACTGACTCCATTAGCTTTTGCATTTGCGAGCTCATGTCATTGTCATCACTCACTACACACGCTGGTGAGTCGGTTAAGCGGTGAGTAAAGCGTACATCTTTAACATCATCTCCTAATGCAGTTTTGATACGCTCAACCAAGCCTGCAACTTCTTTTTCAGACTCTTCTTGTGCTTTTTTAGTTTCTTCGTCATCTAGCTTACCTAAATCTAGATCACCGCGGGTAATTGACTGAAATTGCTTTTCGCCAAATTCCGTTAAATGGCTCATCATCCACTCATCTACACGATCGCTTAGCAATAATACTTCAATGCCTTTTTTACGGAAGATTTCTAAGTGTGGTGAATTTTTAGCAGCAATGAATGAGTCAGCAACCACATAGTAAATTTTATCTTGGCTGTCCTTCATGCGCTCAATGTATTGCTCAAGTGAAACATCTTGAGTTTCTGAGTCGGTGTGCGTTGATGAAAAGCGTAATAATTTAGCAATGCTTTCTTTGTTGGCCGCATCTTCTGCAGGCCCTTCTTTCATTACCTGACCAAATTCATTCCAAAATGTTTGGTAATCATCGGCTTTGTTTTTAGCCATACGCTCAAGCATTTTAATAATACGCGACGTACACCCCTTACGAATAGCTTGGGTAACTTTGTTGTCTTGTAAAATTTCACGCGATACGTTTAGTGGTAAATCGTTTGAGTCTAATAAGCCTTTAACAAAACGTAAGTAGCTTGGCATAAACTGTTCAGCGTCATCCATGATAAACACGCGTTGAACATAAAGTTTTAAACCACTTTGGCGCTCACGGTTCCATAAATCAAAGGGTGCTTTTTTAGGAATGTATAACAAACTGGTGTATTCAGTTTTACCTTCAACTTTATTATGTCCCCAGCTAAGCGGATCTTCCCAGTCGTGGCTTACATGCTTATAAAACTCTTTGTATTCGTCCTCAGAGATTTCTGATTTGTCACGTGTCCATAATGCAGTTGCACGGTTAATGCTTTCCCACTCACCTGGAACAGCCGGAATTTTTTCACCATCTTCACCTTCAGACTCAGGTACTTCTGCCTTGTACATTTGTACTGGTGTAGAAATATGATCAGAGTATTTAGTTACGATACTGCGAAGACGCCATTCATCTGCATATTCATTTTCTTCTTCACGAAGATGTAAAATAATATCTGTACCACGGCCTTCTTTTTCGATTTCTTGTAGCGTGTACTCGCCTTCACCTTTTGACTGCCATTCAACCGCTGTTGTCTCTCCTGCTTTACGAGTACGAACAGTCACTTCATCAGCAACAATAAATGCTGAGTAAAAACCAACACCAAATTGACCAATAAGCTGTGAATCTTTACTTTGATCGCCCGTTAAGTTTTTGAAAAATTCAGCCGTACCCGACTTAGCAATGGTGCCTAATGAGCTGATCACTTCATCACGCGTCATACCAATACCATTATCAGAAATGGTCACTGTGTTAGCGTCTTTATCTGCGCTTATACGTACGCGTAAATCTGCATCACCTTGATAAAGGTCACCGTTTGAAAGGGCTAAAAAGCGTAGTTTATCGGCGGCGTCAGATGCATTTGATACAAGCTCGCGTAAAAAGATTTCTTTATTTGAATAAAGCGAGTGAATCATTAAGTTTAATAGTTGTTTTACTTCTGTTTGAAAGCCTAATGTTTCTTTTTGTGCTGCAGTCATTTATGTATCTCCAATTTGCAAAGTGTCTGCGTTATGCACTTAATATGGGGTGAGCCGTGAGAAGTTCAAGTAAAAAAAATAAAAAACCCCATTCAAAGACACTTTAAAGGGCTTAATCAACTAAAAAGGCGTTGTGGCATGCCCGTGCATTGGCTTATCAGTGCATGGATGCACAAAAAATAAATCGCTGGCATGCAATAATAATCGTTGAGCACCCTGCTCACTGCAATCATTTTTATATAAATCACATCCTAGTATAGGGTGGCCTAAAATTAAACTGTGAATTCTAAGTTGATGAGTGCGTCCAGTTATAGGAGTAAAATCGACCAAAGTTTTTTGCTCTTTGTTAAAGCGTTTAACCACTTTAAATTGAGTGCGCGAGGGTTTGCCGCTCTGGTGACAAATTTTCACTTTCGGAAATAACATTTTATCTTTTGCTATAGGCGCAGTAATTTCTCCCTGAGACTCTGCAACCAATCCAAAGAGCATTGCGCGATATTGCTTTTTAACACTTCGGGATTGGAATTGCTGATTCAGTGCTTTAGCTGCTTGCTCGTTAAGTGCTACCACCATCACTCCGGAGGTACCCAAATCTAAACGGTGGGGTAATATCGCAGTAGGAAACGCTGCGGTAACGCCTTGTTGGCCATTAACAAGCCTATAGTGAACCGAATCCCAGTTAAGAGGGTTTTTACCCGACAAACTCAACAAACCGCTAGGTTTATTGATCAATAAAATATCATCATCTTGATAAATAATTTTTATGTGTTCATGGCAAACAGGTGCGATAAAGTCATCAACAATCACATTAGCACTTTGAGTTATTGCAGCCATACCATCCTTAAACTTTTGTTTATATTGCAATTAAAGCCAACAAAAAAGCCTACAGTATGTATGTAGGCTTTTAAAGTAAGTTCAAATAGTTAAGCTTAAAATAAACTATTCATGGCTGACTAAGCGCCTGCCACTAAATGCATGCATTAAGGTTGTGCCATCGACTAAATCAAGCTCGCCACCCACAGGAATACCATGAGCTATTCGCGATGCACCCACTTTGTATTTATGACAAAGCTGGGCAATATAATGAGCCGTTGTTTCACCTTCAACCGTAGGGTTAGTGGCTAATATAACTTCATTAATACCGCCATGGGCAAGCTTTTGCTCAAGCACGTCTAGACCAATTTCTTTAGGTCCTATGCCATCAATCGGTGACAAATGTCCCATTAATACAAAATAGAGTCCTTTGTATTGGCCTGTTTGTTCAATCGCTAACACATCTGTAGGCGACTCAACCACACATAAAATACCACTGTCTTGACGCTTAGTGCTTAAGCAAATATCACATTGCGCTTGCTCGGTAAACGTGCGGCACGACTGACAATGCCCTACAGCCGTCATCGCTTTTGTTAGCGCATTCCCAAGCTGAGTGCCACCTTTGCGGTCGCGCTCTAATAAATGAAATGCAATGCGCTGAGCAGATTTCGGGCCAATACCTGGCTGACAACGAAGTGCTTCTATTAGCGATGTTAAACTATCTGAAAGTTGCATAATTGCTTAGAACGGCATTTTCATACCAGGTGGTAATTGCATACCGCCTGTTACTTTGCCCATGCGCTCTTGAGTTTCTTCAGCAACACGGCGAACAGCATCATTACACGCTGCTGCAAGTAAATCTTCAATCATGTCTTTGTCATCTTCCATTAAGCTTTCATCAAGCTCAACACGACGAACATTGTGGTTACCAAGCATGGTTACTTTCACTAAACCTGCACCGGCTTCACCAACCACTTCCATCGTTGCGATTTCTTCTTGGGCTTTTTGCATGCGCTCTTGCATTTGCTGCGCTTGCTTCATCATGTTACCCATTCCACCTTTAAACATAATCGTCTCTCTTTCTTTTAATACATTAACTGGAGTATAAATAAGGGCACTGGTCGTTAATTACAATGCCTGAATACTGTTTTCGTCAATTTCAGCGCTAAATAGCTGTTGAAGTTGTACTATATTTTCATCGCTGGTGATCACATCAATCGCTTGCTGGTGACGACCTGCATCAATTTTTTGTTGAATCAAATAAGGTGAGTCAATCACCCCGCTAGCAAAATCAATATTAAGCTCAACGTTGTGTCCATAAATACTTGATAACGCCACATTTAACTTTTGACGTAACATTGGCGTATCTAAGTGCTTTTGCGATTCATCCACTTCAATATGGAAATGATTGTCTTGTTTGGTAAAAATTGAATGCAATGCAAACTGGCGCATGCGTCCGCCAAGTCCCATACGCTTTATTAAATAGGCCCATTCGTCTTGTTGATGGGCAAATCTGATTTCACTAATTGGGCTTTGAAAATCATCAGGTATCGGAATGCTAGGCTCTTGTTCAACAACAGGTGCTGGTTTTTGCGGGTTAATTTGCTCTAATAGCTCCGGTGCTAAATTTTCAGTAATCGTTTGATGCTTTGCTTTAAAGTCAACTTTACTCGCTGGCTTATTTGCTACCTGAGCTCGGCTCCCCTGTGCTGGGAGCTGAGGCTTTTTTTGCAGGTCATCGCTCACCTCATTATCCCATGGTGGTGGCTGCTGTGATACAGTTTGTGCTTCATTGCTCTGCGGGCGACTAAAATCGGATTTTGTCGGTGCTGGTTTTTCTTCAGTTGGCTTTTCAATTGCGGCACTTGAAAGCTTACCGGCACCCGAAATGTTTCTATCGCGTAAAATACGCGCTATTGCTGACTGTGCTCGCGCTTCTTGCTCACCCATTGATGACGCAGACTGATCTGCGTTACTTGTGGCATTTGCTAACTCAGGGTTAAACCCTTGATCAACAGCGCTACTCATTACATCATCGTATTGTGCGGCAATAGTTTGTTCTACATCACTGTGCTGCATGTAGGCATCATCTTCGCTTTGACGCTGCGCTTGTTCATCACTTATTACAGGGGTATCTACAATTTGAGGCTGACTTTGTATCGAACTTTGCTCATTCTGTGTTTGGCTATAATCAGGCTTTGAAACCTCAGGCTCATCGGCTTTTGTTGGCTGCGTATTAGTTGCTAATGGCTGAATTTGAGGAGCATTACTCTGCGCTGGTTTATTTTTATTTAAAATATCACGCAGTGCATTAGCACGCCCTGCACTATTTTGCTCTGGCGCAGCTTGTGAGCTAGGTTCAGGTTGATTGGTTTGCAACTGCGTAGGTTCAAATGCCAATAACCTGAGCATAATCATTTCAAACCCTAAACGAGGCTCAGGTGCCCATTGTAAATCTTTTTTGCCATTGAGTAATAACTGGTAATACACTTGAATTTGTTGGGCATGGGTATGCGCTGCAACATGCTCAATGTAATCGGCGTTATTGCTATCAAGCGCTGCTGCTTCAGGGACTAATTGACTCAATTGAATCACATGCGTTAGCGCAATTAAGTCATCAAGCAGCGCAATGTAATTTGGATTTCGGCTAGCGACTTGAGCAACTTCATTCATCAAGGCTGTGCCATCTTGCGCTAATAATGCCGCAAGTAAACTTTGACTGTAATGGGTGTCCATTAAACCAAGCATGTCTTGTACAGCTTGATTTTTAATATCACCATTTGTTTGAGCAATAGCCTGATCGGTCAGACTTAATGCATCTCGCATACTACCATCGGCCGCTTTGGCAATAATACTTAGCGCATCATTATCAAAATTAAGCTGCTCATGGGTAAGCACATGCTCAAGCTGTTGCTTAATCTCAGCTTGCGACAATGCATTCAGATTAAACTGTAAACAGCGAGATAAAATAGTCACTGGTAATTTTTGAGGATCAGTGGTTGCGAGCAAAAATTTCACATGCTCAGGCGGCTCTTCAAGCGTTTTTAATAACGCATTAAAGCTGTGCTTTGACAACATGTGTACTTCATCGATTAGATATACTTTGTAACGTCCGCGCGTTGGCGCATATTGAACGTTATCAAGTATCTCACGCGTATCCTCAACCTTAGTGCGTGAAGCCGCATCTATTTCGAGTAAATCAATGTAGCGCCCTGCCTCTATATCAACACAGCTACTACATTGACCACATGGTGTGGCAGATATACCTTCATCACAATTTAAGCTTTTAGCAAAAATACGGGCAATGGTGGTTTTACCAACACCACGGGTTCCAGTGAATAAATAAGCGTGATGCAGTCTATTTTGAGTCAGCGCGTTTACCAGCGCCTGTTTTACATGAGACTGCCCAACCAATTCATGAAAGGTTTGAGGACGCCATTTTCTCGCTAGAACCTGATAACTCATCGATTATTCGCCTTCGAATTCAACCAATTTTAAAATATTGATGCCCATTTTTTCAATACGTTGCTCACCACCAAGCTCTGGAAGTGATACAACAAAGGCAGCATCTGTGGCGTTACCGCCTAATTTTGCAACCAACTTGGCTGTTGCTTCAATTGTACCACCGGTCGCCAACAAGTCGTCAACTAACAAGACTTTATCACCGGCTACAATCGCATCAGTATGAAGCTCTAGTGTATCTTCGCCATATTCGAGTTGGTAATCTTGGCGAATAACTTCGCGCGGTAATTTACCTGGTTTACGAACAGGGATAAAAGGAATTCCCAAAGCATAAGATAGCGGAGCACCAAAAATAAAGCCACGTGATTCAGTGCCGATAATTTTAGTAAAACCTTGGTCTTTATAAGCGTCAATAAATGCATCTATGGTTGCTTTAAACGCTTCAGGGTTTGCCATTAGGGTTGTTACATCGCGAAACATAATGCCCGCTTTAGGATAATCAGCAATTGTAGTAATGCTGTTTTTGATAATTGCTGGTGTTACTTGAGTCATAATTTTAACTGCTCAATGATTAATATTACAAAGCAGGTGATTATAACCTTAAGTGGTCGTAAATTGCGAGTTTGCGATAATTATAAAGTGTCGGGAGAGGGAAGTGATAAAAATGTAAGGCTGATGAAAAACAACAGCCTTAAAATAAAACCTGATTAAGTTAAGCTGGTGATCCAACCTAAAATGGCATTTAAACACCCTATTCCAGCAAATACGGCTAAGAATGCAAAAAAGTAAGCCGCATTGAACGGGTCTTTAAAGTCTTTATCATCTGACATGGGTACAACCTTTTATTAAGCACAACAAATAAAGGCGCTATAATAGACGATGTGAAATAATCAATAAAGAGCTTAGTCTTGATTTTTTGTCACTATAATTTGCCGCTGTGCCATAGCTGTTAAGGTACTGAGTGCCCCTTGTGTTATTTGCTCAAGATTAAATTGTGGTGCATTTTCACTAACCTGTTGGCAAACCTGCTCAAACGTACTCCCCGCTTCATTTTCAATAATAGACAGTAGCATGGCGGTCATGGCATTGGTGGCCAAAAATTGCACCTCATCACTCTCATCGCGGTAAACAACAAAGAAATACGGCTGCTCTGAAGGCTGTTGAGGTTGAAACTCTTCACTTATATGTTGCACTGGATAGTCGTAGCTTAAGTTACGCGCTGTTTTAGATAAATACAAAGGAGAATGAGTAAGCTTATTAGTGCTTAGAGGGAGCTCACGGGAGTCAGCCTTCATTACAGACACGTCAAGCTCAATCCATTCATAATGGGCTAGCGCCAGCATAAACACCGGATCAGACTCTCTAGGTACATAGCTTGTCATTAAATAGGTAATAAATTCTTCTCCTATATCTAAAAAATAAGGAGATTGGCAATCATGTTCACTAAAAAATTTACGAACCAGTAATAGCCACTGTTGATCACTATAAAGTGTTTTTAAAACTGGAAATGCCGATGAAACAAAGCCATTAATATTATTAAAAAACAGATCTCGGTAAATAGCCATTCGTCTGTCTTCAACATCGGTTGGACACGGCTGCTTATTTGGCTCTCGAATATGGGCCATAAACTCATTTTGCACATCAATAAAACTCATAATAACGACTCTTATAAAACCCTAAAATAGCAAGTACTTATTAAATTCAAACAGCTAAGCACTTTGTGCTGTTGATAACAACTTAAGGTGCTTTGCCTGTAATTGATGGATTATATCCAGCTCTTTGGTTAACACGTTAATAGGCGGAATATTAAAATCTCGCTCTAGCAGTGTGGGAAAAACACCATGTGCCTGATATGCGCTATCGAGCAATTGCCAGACAGGGTCAATAACATCTGCGCCATGAGTATCTATAATAAGGTCATCAGCCTCATTGTAGTGGCCTGCAACATGACAATAGGCAATTTTATTAGTTGGTAGCCCACTTAAAAACGCTTGTGCATCATAACCATGATTAATCGAGTTCACATAAATATTATTAACGTCTAATAGCAACTGGCAGTCTGCGTCTTCTAAAATAGCATTGGTAAATTCAAGCTCTGATAGCTGCTGACCAGGGGCACCATAATAAGACACATTTTCCAGCACAAGTGGTCGCTCTAATATATCTTGTACCTGCTTAACCCGAGAAACGACATGTTTGATCGCTTCTTCAGTAAAAGGAATTGGCATTAAGTCATACATATGGCCTTTACCTGAGCAATAGCTTAAATGTTCGCTATAAGCTTTAATATCGTGGTTATCAAAGAAAGATTTTAACGACTTTATAAATTCAATATCGAGCGGTTCAGGTGAGCCAATAGAAAGAGATAAACCATGACAAACAAAGTGATTATTATTAGTTAACTGCTTAAATTGCTTTTCAAAGCGCCCACCTAGCTTTAACCAGTTCTCTGGGGCCACTTCCATAAACTCAATTTGTTTTGGTATGGCATGCTCAAGCTCATCTAGCATTTCTCTTCGCAAGCCTAAACCGACCATGCCAAAGTTAGGCGTTTGATTTTGAGCCATAATAAAACCTCATATTAAATAAAAAGGGCCTAATGGCCCTCTCACTTATCGGAAAAAGAAAAGTTTAGTGGCTACCACCACATTTACCTTCGCC
>NZ_PNDH01000061.1:0-13145 GCF_005887175.1 Pseudoalteromonas sp. S1612
TAAATACAAGCAAGCCCGATTCAAGAGTCGGGCTTTTTTACGTCTACAGGAAAGTGAAAACACAGGAGCAAGGTGTAGGGAAATAGTTGTGGTATAGGGAATAACTAGTTGGGAAAATTAATATGTGGCTTTATGCGAATAAGTTACTAAGCTTGTGCGTAATTTGACTTGTTGCCTAACCAGCGTTGAATGAGAGGGTCTACATACTGAGGATATTGCTTCAACATCTGTTGTGCTATGGGTCTAATTTGATTTAAGGTTTGCTTATCTCTTGTTAAGTCTGCAATTTTAAATTCTGCTAAGCCGGTTTGTTTGGTCCCAAGAACTTCACCTGGGCCGCGTATTTCTAAATCACGTTCTGCGATAACAAATCCGTCGTTACTATCGCGCAGTACTCCTAACCGTTTCTGAGCGGTATGTGAAAGTGGTGCATGGTATAAAAGCACGCAGTGAGATGCCGTAGCTCCACGGCCTACGCGGCCACGTAGTTGGTGAAGCTGTGCTAAACCTAGGCGCTCAGGGTTTTCGATAATAATCAAACTCGCATTAGGCACATCAACCCCAACTTCGATCACGGTTGTTGCCACAAGTACATGAATTTTACCCGCTTTAAAGTCGCTCATAATGGCTTGCTTTTCCGTAGCTTTCATTCGCCCATGGACTAAGCCAATAACAAGCTCAGGTAATGCTTCTTTTAGCTGTAATGCACTGTCTTCCGCTGCTTGGCATTGTAGTACTTCAGACTCGTCTATTAGTGTACATACCCAGTAAACCTGTCGACCTTGTTCGTTACAGGCAAGTTTTACGCGACTAATAATGTCATTTCGACGAGTATCAGGAATCGCAACTGTAGTGATAGGAGTCCGCCCAGGTGGTAATTCGTCAATCACTGAGGTTTCTAAGTCTGCATAGGCAGTCATCGCCAGCGTACGTGGTATAGGAGTTGCTGTCATTACTAGCTGATGTGGATAACAATCACCAAAGCGGCCTTTTTCACGCAGTGATAAACGTTGATGAACCCCAAAGCGGTGTTGCTCATCAATAATGATAAGTACAAGATTGTTAAATTTTACTTCATCTTGAAATAACGCATGAGTACCGATAATCATTTGCGCTTCACCTGAGGCGATCATTGCAAGTGTACTTACGCGCTCTTTACCTTTTGTTTTACCACCTAACCAAGCAACCGTTATTCCAAGGCTTTCAAACCAGCTAGAAAAGTTGATTCCGTGTTGCTCTGACAATATCTCTGTTGGCGCCATTAATGCGACCTGGTAGCCTTTTGCTATCGCAGTTAACGCGCTCAGTGCTGCGACTAGTGTTTTACCAGAGCCAACGTCCCCTTGGACAAGTCGCATCATAGGGTAAGCGTGTTGCATATCTGCTTTAATTTCTGATACCACACGGCTTTGTGCATTGGTTGGCGCAAAGGGTAATTGCGCTAAAAATTGTGTTTCTAATGAATTAGTGGGCTCAAGTGCAACGGCTTTAACTTGTTGTCCTTGTTCTCTTACTTTTAATAAACTGAGATTTTGCGCCAGTAATTCTTCAAATACGAGCCGCTGCTGAGCTGGGTGAGTCCCTTGCTCAAGCGCACTTATATCAACATCATTAGGAGGGCGATGCAGTAATAATAACGCATCACTTAACGGTAGTTGCGATGGTTGCCATTGTTGGGGAAGTAGCTCTTCTACTGCATACTTTTGAAGTAATTCTATTGCCTGTTCACTCAACGCCCTAATAGAGAGCTGCTTTAACCCCTCGGTTGTTGAATAGACTGGCGTAAGTGTTGATGATGTTGGTTGTTGTTCAAAAGTGTCGCTAATACTGTATTCAGGATGACTCATTTCAAAGCCAATACGTCCGCGACGTATTTCGCCAAAGCAACGAATTATTTTGCCTGTGCTAAATGCATTTTTTTGTGCTGCGGTAAAATTAAAAAATCGTAGTGTTAACCTACCTGTACCATCATTTATTTGGCAAACCAGCATGCGCCGCTTTCCAAAGGTTATTTGACTGGTTTCAATGGTTGCTTGAACAGTTACGTGGCTATGAGGGGTCAACTCACTAATTGTATAAATACGGGTTCTGTCTTCATACCTAAGCGGCAAATGAAATAGCATGTCCTGTACTGTACTAATACCTAGCTTTAAAAGCCGTTCAGCCATTTTAGGACCAACGCCTTTAAGTTCTGTGATTGGGTATTGGCTTAAGCTAGGTTTAGACAATGTAGGCTCAATTATTATTATTTAGTAAGTTAAGTGTACTGATACACTGTATATGCATCAAGTATGTTTTAACGCCTGCCAAAACTGTTCATCAGCAACAATTTCGCCGTTTTCATCAAGAGCAGGGTAAGGTAGGTTTTTTTGTTTGCATCGCCTTGCAATAATTGGGTGGCAGCCTTCAAAGTACATTGGGTGCTTAATTTCTTCACTCAGCATATTTCTATTGTATAAACCAGCTAGATCACGTTGACGCTGCGCCTCAAATAAAATTAGGGCTGCTGCAACGGATACATTTAACGACTGCACCATGCCTTGCATTGGAATAATGATGTTTTGATCTGCATACTTTAAGGCTTGTGGAGAAATCCCCGTTTTTTCTTGACCGACAATAATTGCAGTAGGTTTGGTGTAATCAATTTCTCTGAAGTCGACAGCATCTTCACTTAAATGCGTCGCTAAAATTTGTACATCAGGATTATGAGTACGCATACTCGCAACGGCATCATCTATGTTTCTGTGAAGATGTGTGTCTAACCAGTTTTTACTGCCACCTGAGGTATTATTGGTTAGCCACTTTTGTTTTTCTGGCCACACGGCATGCACATGATGACAACCAACGGCATCAGCCGTTCTAACAATTGCTGATAAGTTATGGTGTTTGTGTACGTCTTCTAAGCATACGGTAAGGTCGGTTTGACGACGTGAAAGTACACTTTCAATTCTTTGGTAACGAGTTTGCTGCATGGGAGTCCTCTTTTTCGGCAAATTATACGAGATTTTTCACCTTAAGGCACCACTGTTCGACTAATCGGGTTTTGTAATGAGATCAGGGTTTCGGTTGATTGAATGGCTTCTATTGCCTGTATTTTATTGATTAATACATCTTGTAGATGATCGATAGAGCGGGTCATTACTTTAATAAAAATACTGTAATTACCAGTGGTGTAATATGCTTCGACCACTTCCTCTAATGATTCTAATTTTATAAGTGTTTGCGGATAATCGCGCGCGTTGTTCAAATTAATACCAATAAAACAACACACATCGTAACCTAATTGCTTTGTATTAATGGTTAGTTGAGTACCTGTGATGATCCCTGCATGTTTCATTTTTTCGATTCGCACATGAATTGTTCCTGCGCTTACACTAAAGCGTTTTGCTAATTCAGCATAAGGTGTACGCGCATTATCCATTAATGCATGCAGAATCTGTTTATCAAGATTATCGATTTGATAATTTTCCATAGATTTAACCGTCTTTAATTATGGTATTAGTTATTTTTATACCACTTTTTTAATGGTTTTAATATCGTAAAGCTATTTTTATTATGGGATATTGAATTAAATAGTTTAATTGTTACGATAACCTCATTGAAGCGTGATTGTGCGCTAAGTAGTAAATACAATAACTGGGAATGAGGCCAATTATTATGAGTTCACATTATGTGCAGCAGCAGCAGCAAATAAGTAAAGTTAAGCAGTTCTTTTCGCAGCAATTAGAACAAAAACTGGGCTTAATTGAAGTTCAAGCGCCTATTTTAGCTAAAGTAGGCGACGGTACACAGGATAACTTAAGTGGGCACGAGAACGCCGTGGCTGTGAATATTAAAGCGATTGCAGATAGCCGTTACGAAGTGGTGCATTCTCTTGCTAAGTGGAAGCGTAAAATCTTGGGTGAATATGGCTTTTCACAAGGTGAGGGAATTTATACGCAAATGAAAGCGTTGCGACCTGATGAAGATTCACTAAGCCCAATCCATTCTGTTTATGTTGATCAATGGGATTGGGAGCAAGTTATTTGTGAAAGTACGCAGCGTTCGCTATCTACTCTCAAGCAAACGGTTGAAACAATTTACCAAGGTATTAAAGCCACTGAACAATATGTTAGTGCAAGCTTTGGCTTAAGAGCATTTTTGCCAGCTAAAATTACTTTTGTACACAGTGAAGAGCTTCGTAAAATGTACCCTGACTTTAGCGCTAAGCAGCGTGAGAAAGCGATTGCTCAAGAATATGGTGCTGTGTTTTTAATTGGTATTGGCGGAGCATTAAGTGATGGTAAAATTCATGATGTGAGAGCGCCAGATTACGACGATTGGTCAACACCAACATGTGATCAGTATATGGGATTAAATGGCGATATTTTAGTATGGAATCCAATTCTTGAAGATGCTTTCGAAATATCATCTATGGGAATTCGAGTGAGCCCTGAAGTTTTGCAAGCTCAATTGGGAATTACCGGTGACGAAGACCGTTTAGAGTTTGATTGGCATAAAGCATTGTTAGAAAGTAAATTTCCTCAAACAATTGGTGGTGGTATTGGTCAGTCTCGCTTGGCTATGCTGTTATTACAAAAACAACACATAGGGCAAGTGCAGGTAGGTGTGTGGCCAGCGCAAACCTATGACAGTGTAGACGGCTTACTATAAAGAATAAGGGGCTGTTACTAACAGCCCCTTATAATTAAGTTTTAAACTCAATTTCTATTTTATTGTTTTCTAACTTAACATTACTTGGTGGAAAGTTACGAGTTGTTTTAAGTAACTTATTGAATATATGGATTTCCACTCCAGAATGTAAAACGGTATTTACGGTTAAAATGGCTTCATCGAGCATGGTATTTAGTTTTTGCTCTAAACTCGCTATCTGCTTTTCTAGTTGTTCAGCTTGTTGACTATGATGTATCTGAGTTGATCCAATCTTATTCATGAGCTCGCTTTTTTTATCAGCATCTTTAATTAAATCTGCTTTTTCTAATGCAGCTTGTAAGCTATCAACCTGTTCATTTGCAGCTGTTAATTCACTAAAATATCTATCAATATCTTTGGTCATTTGAGTAGCTGAAGCGGCTAAATTAATTGCCATTTTAGCCCCTGATTCGTTACCAATTTCTCCGGCAATTAGTTTAGTGGCATCTAAAATTTCACCTCCAAATAACTTTCCTTTAGGTAGTTCTGATTGACCAATTTGAATTATATTTTTTGCTTTCATTGAGCTGTGGCTGGCTTGGCGGTCAAGCAATATGCTGTTAGCTTCAATGTAGCAATATTGAGAGTGTGAGGCATGCACATCACCTGCGCAAATTATTCTGCAAGACAGTGATTTATCTTCAGGCTTTTGATGGCCAATCACCCCTTGTTTTACAAGTATATCGCCACCGGCGGTTAATTCTCCAGATTCGACTGTACCAAAAACGGTAATGTCACCTGTTGCATTTATCCTCATCCCTGGCTCTACATTTTTACTAACTATTACACTACCTTCAAAGTCGATATGGCCTGTTTTTACAGACACATCGTTAACAGTGAAAATATCGTCAACACGCATTCCGTTATTTATTTCAACAGGCACGCCGGCAATAGTTGAAAGTAATTCCATCGGGTTATTTTTTGATATTTCAGTACCCTCACCTGCAATTAGGGCATGAACTTGCCCTGGTTTGGCTGGTAAAACATCACCTATCACGGTAAACCCTTCTTGACCAGGAGTAGCAGGTTGCTGCTGGATTAGTAATTCACCCGGTTTAACACTTGCTAATTTACCAAAATCACGCATATCAACACTACCATCTTCTTTTAGTTTGGGTGTTTTAAGGCGGTCTTTTAAGGTTTTAACCATGGCTTTAAATTTACTATCTTGGCCGTCAGTAGGTAAACGTCCTTTAGCGAGTGGTCCGCTAACTACAGAGCCCGGAGGAAGCTCAAATTGCTTTTGTAAAAGCTGCTCTAAAAATGCTTGTTTATAACCTCTAGCAACATGCGCTTTCACTAATTCTTTTTTAGCTTCATCAAAACTGAGTGTTGCGCCACCTTTGGCGAGAGTGAGCGTGCCAGTGGCTAGCATTTTATCATCGCTGATTTCAACGATTAAGGTTGCATCGTGGCGTGTTGCAACGACTAAGATTCGTTCAGGTGTTGCACTACTGAAATAGTTATTTATGGCGTCATGATCGATTTCACACTCGCTGTAAGGCGATTGTTCAATTGCTTCAATGATAAAAGCAGCACTGGTGGGTGCAGATTTACTCGTATCGAGCAATACATTGCCATTATGAGCAAGCTTAAACACAAGTTATCCTTTTCTACTACAAAAGTAAGGTTTAATAAAATAACGTGATTACAGAGTGCTAGAATTTTAGTTTTGAGTCAAGAATTCATCAAAGTGTAGCTATAGAATGGGATAAAAGCTATGAGCGGCGCTCATAGCTTATAGAGGTTAGTTTGTTGAAGGAAGTTCCATAATGCCGTCAATTTCTACTTGTACACCTTTAGGGAGTGCACGAACGCCAATAGCTGCACGCGCAGGGTAAGGCTGTTTAAAATATTGGCTCATAACTTCGTTCACAATGGCAAAGTTTGAAAGATCAGTAAGGTAAATATTAACTTTTACTAGGTCTTGAATAGAACCGCCAGCTTCCTCACAAACCGCACTGATATTTTTAAATACTTGATGTGTTTGCTCACTAAAGTCTTCAGAAATAACGTCCATTGTTTCTGGGACAAGTGGTATTTGCCCTGATAAATAAACAGCTGTACCCACTTTTACTGCTTGGCTATATGTACCAATTGCTGCAGGTGCTTTATCCGTTGATATAAATGCTTTATTCATGATGTTCCTATTTTATTTTTTACGATAGACTTTTTGTACATCGGGCATAACACGTATGCGGCGCATAATATTGGCGACATGAATACGGTTTTTAACTGTGATCCCTAAGTCTATCACGTATAAATTACTTTCTTTTTCATCGGTAGCTATTTCTACAATATTGGCCTGCGTAGTGGCGACCACATTGGTTAATTTAGCCAGCGCACCTTGGTGGTTAATGATTTCTACTCTTAAAGTCGCTATATATTCTTTTTCTGGATTATCATCCCATTTTACGACTAGGTATTTCGAACGATCATTTTCCCAACCACGAATATTTTTACACTCTTGGCGATGAACGGTTAAACCTTTACCTTGGCTAACATGGGCAGTAATAGCGTCTCCAGGTACAGGACGACAACATTTAGAATAATTAACCAACATGCCTTCGGTACCAATAATAGTTGCCTTGGCACGCTTTGCGATGTCGTTTAAATCATCATTGTCGTTTTGTAACAAGCGTTTAGCAATCAGCATACTCATTAAGTTACCTGAGCCAATCTCTACTAGCAGTTCTAAGGTAGAGGAAAGCTCATGCTCTTCAAGCACTCGTGTAATATTTTCAGCTGGCAGGTTATCAAATTTGTTTTCCCCTAGCGCTGAGTCAAGTAAGCGACGACCAAGTAATAACGCTTCTTCATGCTGTTGACTTTTAAGGTAGTTGCGTACGCCTAAGCGTGCTTTGCCAGTAACAATAAAGTTAAGCCATGTTGCGTTAGGGTGAGCGCCTGAACTGGTAATAATTTCTATTGTTTGCCCCGTATCAATGGCTTTACTTAAAGGATAAGGCTTGCGGTTCACACGTGCACCGACACAAGTATTACCTACATCAGTATGAACGGCATAAGCAAAATCAACCGCTGTTGCACCCATAGGAAGTTCAATAATCCGACCATCTGGGGTAAAGACATAAATTTCTTCTGGGAATAGCTCTGTTTTTACATTCTCTACAAATTCAAACGAGGAACCTGCGCTTTGTTGTAATTCCAATAAGCTTTGCATCCATTGGCGTGCGCGCTGTTGTGCAGTATGACCCGCATTATCACCCGACTTTTTATACATCCAGTGAGCTGCGACCCCTTTATCAGCCATGTGATCCATATCTAAAGTACGAATTTGAATTTCTACTGGAATACCATGCGGGCCAACTAAAGAAGTATGTAATGATTGGTAACCATTAGTTTTTGGTACAGCAATATAGTCTTTAAAGCGGGTTTCAATTGGCTTATATAAGTTATGAGCTACACCAAGTACGCGATAACAGGTATCCATAGAGTCTACTGCAATACGAAATGCGTAAATATCCATGACTTCGTTAAACAGCAGCTCTTTGTTGAGCATTTTTTTATAAATACTGTATAGATGCTTTTCACGGCCTGATACGGTCGCTTTTATGCCAGATTCTTCAAGGCGAGCTTCAATTTCAGTTTGAATATTTGAAATAACTTCTTTGCGATTACCACGCGCTTTAGCCACTTCCGATTTAAGTGCACGATGACGCATAGGGTACAGTGCTTGAAAACCTAAATCTTCTAGCTCATTTTTTATATCGTGAATACCTAAGCGATTAGCAATTGGTGCATAAATCTCAAGGGTTTCACGAGCAATACGGCGGCGTTTATCAGGACGAAGTGCGCCTAATGTGCGCATGTTGTGTGTTCTATCAGCTAGCTTGATTAAAATAACCCGAATATCTTGGGTCATTGCCATAATCATTTTTCGATAGTTTTCAGCTTGGAACTCTTTTTTATCTTTGAAGCTCAATTTATCAAGCTTGCTCACACCCTCTACGAGTTCTGCTACTGTTTCACCAAATATTTCAGCTAAATCTTGTTGGCTAAAATCGGTATCTTCAATCACATCATGCATGAGTGCTGCCATGAGCGTTTCATGGTCAAGATGCATGCTTGCTAATATTTGAGTGACTTCAACGGGGTGAGTAATGTAAGGCTCGCCACTTGAACGAGTTTGACCCTCATGAGCCTCTCGGGCTACCACGTAGGCTTTTTGAACTAGCTCAACATCGTCTGCTGGCAAGTATTTTGAGATTTTCTTTTTAAGACCTTCAAAAAGATACATTCACACTCCAATGTTCTCGTGAAGCAAATAAGTTAGGATAAGTTACGAATATACGATGAAAACAAAGGATTGCCAACGGCTATAGTTGAAAAACTATGCCGTTAGCTAAATCAGACCGGGCGGTTGATTATTGGTTGCCACCAACAATGGCAGCAACAGCAGCTAGTTCTGCCGCTTCTTGATGTTGTTGTTCTTCACGGTCAATAACATCCATTGAAGAATTATCAACTAAACCAAGTTCGATTTCACGTAAAGCAACAACTGTCGGCTTATCGTTCTCAGGATCTACTAGTGGATCTTTACCACCAACAGCAATTTGGCGGGCACGACGGGCCGCAACTAAAATTAAGTCAAAACGATTACCAATTGCATCTACTGCATCTTCAACTGTTACGCGAGCCATCTTAGCACTCCAAAATAATTTAAAAGCAAAGGCGTAGTTTACTGCACGCAGCAAGTTTCGCCAATAGCCAGTGGTTAATTTTTATCTATTTTAAGGCATGAACCGAAAATTAATCGTAATTTAGATTACTTGAGCAGCTCATTAATTAAAGTTTGATGACGTGTTGTTTGTGCTTTTAGCGTTAATCGCTGTGCAATTACTATGGTTTCTAAATCGCATAGAGCAGTATCAAAATCATCATTCACTACAACATAGTCGTATTCGTTGTAATGAGAGGTTTCTGATTGAGCTTGCGCCATTCGACCTGCAATAATTTCAGCAGAGTCTTGGCCGCGATTATTTAAACGTTGCTCTAGTTCTTGTTTTGATGGCGGAAGAATAAAGATAGTTTTTACGTCGTCCATTATTTCTCGAACTTGGCGAGCGCCTTGCCAGTCAATATCTAAAAATACATCAATACCTGCGGCGAGTTGCTCTTCAATCGCTTGCTTAGAAGTACCGTAATAATTGTCAAATACTTGTGCCCATTCAAAAAAATCATCTTTGGCAATCAGCGCTTTAAATTCATCAACTGATACAAAATGGTAATGTTCTGCATTGTTTTCACCAGGGCGCGGTGCGCGAGTAGTGTGCGATACCGATACTTTCATATCAGCATGCTTTTTCAGTAATGCATTTATTAAGCTAGATTTACCCGCCCCAGAAGGTGCCGATAAAATGAATAAGTTTCCGCGAGAGTGTGCCATTATGATCTCTATTTTTAAAATAAATAGGCTTGAGTTATAAATAACTCAAGCCTTTAATTACAACTATTATACTTTATTTAGCTAATTGTGCTCAAGTGAGCCAAAAAGCATTATGCGTTATTCAATATTCTGAATTTGCTCACGCATTTGCTCTATCAATACTTTTAGCTCAACTGCAGCATTGGTGATGTCGCTGTTGATTGATTTAGAGGCTAGGGTATTTGCTTCACGGTTAAACTCTTGCATCATAAAATCTAAACGACGACCACAAGCGCCACCTTTATTCAAAATTTTGCGTGTTTCTTTAACATGCGACTTTAAACGATCAAGCTCTTCTGCTACATCCTGCTTTTGTGCAAGGTAAATCAGTTCTTGTTCAAGGCGTGACTCATCAATATTTGTTGTTAAATCTTCAAGTTTTTGTACTAACTTTTCACGTTGCCATTTAGTAATTTCTGGCATGTGTGCTTCAACGATATCAACTTGTTCTAAAATGGCGGTTAATCGTGTAGCTATCATTTCTTCAAGGTTTGCACCTTCATCACCACGTGCAGATTTAAAGTCTTCAATTACTTGGTCAAGGCCAGTAATGAGTGCCGTATTTACACTATCCATATCAATTTCTTGCGCTTCCATAACGCCAGGCCAACGTAAAATATCAACAGGATTAATATCACCATTGCTTTGTTGTTGAACCCACTTAGCACTGTTAATTAATTGCTCAGCAAGAGATTGATTAATTGATAGTTCACCCACATGTGCAGGGTTCGCTACAAACTTTAAGAAAACTTCGACCTTACCACGCTGTAAGTGCTTACGCAGACGCTCGCGGATAACGGGTTCCATGCCACGAAATTGCTCTGGTGCACGAATAAAGGTTTCAAGATAACGTTGGTTCACTGAGCGAACTTCCCACGTGCCAGTGCCCCATTCGCCTTTTATTTCGCGACGCGCATAAGCTGTCATACTGTGGATCATGGATGTTTTCCTACATTTTTAAATACAATATTACGATTATTATACCGTAACACTGCCCAAGCTCTAAAGAAAATTTAACACTGCTGAGTATTTTTTAAACACACTTTAATATAAATCAACATGGCATCTGTATTCACATCAACATATAATGTGGCAAATTCAGAATTAAGGGGATCGTCAATGCGTCCAAGCGAAAGAACACCTAATCAAATTAGACCGGTTACGTTTACACGTAACTACACTTTGCATGCTGAAGGTTCAGTATTGGTAGAGTTTGGCAACACTAAGGTACTTTGTACTGCGACAGTTGAGGCTGGCGTACCACGCTTTATGAAAGGCCAAGGTAAAGGTTGGGTAAACGCAGAATATGGCATGTTACCGCGCGCAACACACACACGTAATAGTCGTGAAGCAACGCGAGGTAAGCAGGGCGGTCGTACAATGGAAATTCAGCGTCTGATTGCTCGCTCTTTACGTGCAGCAATCGATCTAAAAGCACTCGGTGAAAACACAATTACTATTGATTGTGATGTAATCCAAGCTGATGGTGGTACACGTACAGCGTCTATCAGCGGTGCATGCGTTGCGCTAGTTGATGCACTAACGTATATGCGTGCAAAAGGGATGATTAACTCAAACCCGCTTAAACATATGATCGCTGCTATTTCTGTTGGTATATATAAAGGCCAAGCGATTAGCGATTTAGAGTATTTAGAAGATTCTGACGCTGAAACTGATATGAATGTAATTTTAACTGAAACCGGTAAAATTATTGAGGTACAAGGAACCGCTGAGGGTGAACCTTTCTCGTTTGACGAACTTGATGAGCTACTTACACTCGCTAAGCATTCAATTCGTGAAATTATTGATGTACAAAAGCAAGCACTAGCATAAATAGGTAACTGGCAATGAAAGAATATCAAAAAGAGTTTATTGAGTTTGCTTTAGAAAAGCAGGTATTAAAGTTTGGCGAGTTTACCTTAAAGTCTGGCCGTACAAGCCCTTACTTCTTTAATGCGGGCTTGTTTAATACAGGTCGTGACTTAGCGCGCTTAGGTCGCTTTTATGCAGCGGCACTTGAAGATGCAGCAATTGAATATGATGTACTATTTGGTCCTGCTTATAAAGGTATTCCAATTGCAACAACAACCGCAGTTGCGTTAGCTGATCATTATAATAAAGATGTACCTTATTGTTTTAACCGTAAAGAGAAAAAAGCACACGGTGAAGGTGGTAGCTTAGTTGGATCTGAGCTTAAAGGTAAGATCATGTTAGTTGATGATGTGATCACCGCCGGTACAGCTATTCGCGAGTCAATGGAAATAATTGCGGATAATGGCGCAGATTTAAGTGGTGTTTTAATTGCACTTGATCGTCAAGAAAAAGGTAAAGCAGAGCTTTCTGCTATACAAGAAGTAGAACGTGACTTTAATACCCAAGTTACTTCTATCGTTAAATTGGCTGATTTAATTAGTTACCTAGAGCTCCAAGGAACTATGGATGAGCATTTAGCCGCGGTAAAAGCTTACCGGGATCAATACGGTGTAGCATAAATAGTAGCCTCGCAAATGCGGGGCTTTTTTTTGCCTAAAATAGAGCAACAGTAACTCCTACTTATATTAAGGCTTTGATAATACATATACACAAAAGCCACCTTCAGGTAAGCACTATTAATAGCCGTGATTTTATTAATACTGTGGTATCACTCTTACCTACTTCAATTCACCGTAGTAACATTAACAGTATGCTAGCTGCAGCGTCTTATTTTCCTGACTTTGTTATATATGGGATCGATTCGGGTAAATTATTGCTAGTGATCATTATGATCATCTTAGTTGCGAGTGTTTTAATAAAGCTTATTCAAGTAGATATAACGGTTAAAAGCTTAAGTTACGTGTTTGTTGTTAATAAATTGATAGTTATGTTGTGTTTTTAGCACCTATCGTTCAAATATCCAGCGAACAGTCATTTATTTCAAGTTTTCTTCAAAAAAGGGTTGATCTGTTTTCGGATCTCCCTATAATGCGACCCCACTGAGACGGCAGAGCGCAACGCTTAGCGAGGCACC
>NZ_PNDH01000062.1:0-981 GCF_005887175.1 Pseudoalteromonas sp. S1612
TTTTTTTAATGCTTAATGCATTACAACAGTTGATTACTCAACGATAGTTGCAACAACACCAGCACCAACAGTACGGCCACCTTCACGGATAGCGAAACGAAGACCTTCGTCCATCGCGATTGGCGCGATTAGAGTTACTGTCATCTTAACGTTATCACCAGGCATTACCATTTCTACGCCTTCTGGTAACTGTACGTCACCTGTTACGTCAGTTGTACGGAAGTAGAACTGTGGACGGTAACCTTTGAAGAATGGAGTATGACGACCACCTTCATCTTTAGAAAGTACGTATACTTCTGAAGTGAATGTTGTGTGTGGGTTGATTGAACCAGGCTTAGCTAGTACTTGACCACGTTCAACGTCTTCACGCTTAGTACCACGTAGAAGTGCACCAATGTTCTCACCAGCACGACCTTCGTCAAGAAGCTTACGGAACATTTCAACACCAGTACAAGTAGACTTAGTAGTCTCTTTGATACCAACGATTTCAACTTCGTCATTCACGTTGATGATACCAGCTTCAACACGGCCAGTTACAACAGTACCACGACCTTGGATTGAGAAAACGTCTTCGATAGGCATGATGAATGGCTTATCGATGTCACGCTCTGGCTCTGGAATGTAAGAATCTAGTGCTTCTGCAAGCTCTACGATTTTAGCTTCCCATTGCTCTTCGCCTTCAAGTGCTTTAAGTGCAGAACCTTGAATTAGTGGTAAGTCATCACCTGGGAAGTCGTATTCAGAAAGAAGTTCACGAACTTCCATTTCTACTAGCTCAAGTAGCTCTTCATCATCAACCATGTCACATTTGTTCATGAACACAACGATGTAAGGAACGCCAACTTGGCGAGAAAGTAGGATGTGCTCACGAGTTTGTGGCATAGGACCATCAGTCGCAGCAACTACTAAGATAGCGCCGTCCATTTGAGCAGCACCAGTGATCATGTTTTTAACATAATCGGCGTGTCCAGGACAATCTAC
>NZ_PNDH01000063.1:0-215 GCF_005887175.1 Pseudoalteromonas sp. S1612
ATGGCAAAAGAAAAGTTTGAACGCGTAAAACCGCACGTAAACGTTGGTACAATCGGCCACGTTGACCACGGTAAAACTACACTAACTGCAGCAATCACTAACGTACTTGCAAAAGTATACGGCGGTGTTGCTAAAGATTTCGCATCAATCGATAACGCTCCAGAAGAGCGCGAGCGTGGTATCACAATCTCAACTTCACACGTTGAGTACGATAC
>NZ_PNDH01000064.1:0-32562 GCF_005887175.1 Pseudoalteromonas sp. S1612
AATCTTTTTATCTATTGGCGCGGGATGGAGCAGTCTGGTAGCTCGTCGGGCTCATAACCCGAAGGTCGTTGGTTCAAATCCGGCTCCCGCAACCAATCTTAATAGTAGGTTTAAACTTACTACTTTATATCGCGCATTCTAAGTAATGCGCGTTTTGCGTTTAAGCTAATGAAGTTTAATTTGGTCAGGGTACTGACTCGCAACCAAGCTTGGCCCTAGGCCACACAGTTTTGCGTTTTTTGGTGTGACGCCCCGCTTGGTTCGGGGCGTTGTTGTATCTGCACCGTTTGATTTAATGTTTATCGATTAAATCAAAATTTAAACTCAGTATTTTAGGGCTATAAGCCCTTTTTTTGTTTGTATGGAGGATTTTCGTGACAAAACTTGAACAAGATTTAGTAACCATGTTAACGCCTGCGGTAGAAATGCTAGGCTTTGAATTACATGGTCTTGAGTTTGTACAAGCGGGTCGCCATTCTACCTTAAGAGTATACATTGCTCACGAGGATGGAATTTCAGTTGACAACTGCGCAGATGCCAGTCGTCAAATTAGTGCGATTTTAGACGTCGAAGACCCGATTACAAACGAATATGATTTGGAAGTGTCGTCTCCTGGTGTTGATCGTCCATTATTCAAACAAGATCACTACGAGCAGGCGCAAGGAGAGGAAGTACGCGTGCGTACTAAGCTTCCACAAGACGGTCGCCGTAATTTTAAAGGCGACTTAATAGCAGTTAGCAGCGATATGATCACATTATCTAGCGATGGTGCAGAGCATTTAATCATGCTTAGTAACATTGAACGTGCGAACATAATCGCAAAGTTTTAATTCGAGTGCGAAGGAATAGGGCAAGCGAGGCATTACCCATGGCAAAAGAGATATTATTGGTTGCTGAAGCCGTTTCCAATGAGAAAGCGGTTCCAAAAGAAAAGATTTTTGAAGCTCTAGAGTTCGCATTAGCGACAGCGACAAAGAAAAAGCATGATGGTGAAATTGATGTACGTGTTGCAATTGACCGTAAAACTGGCGATTACGATACATTCCGTCGCTGGCAAATAGCTGAAGTATTAGAAGATGGTTCTTTAGAGAATCCATACAGCGAAATCACGTTAGAAGCTGCTCAAGTTGAAGAACCAGACTTGAAAATGGGCGACTACGTAGAAGAGCAGATTGAATCAATTAAATTTGACCGCATAACAACACAAATGGCTAAGCAAGTAATCGTACAAAAAGTACGTGAAGCAGAGCGTGCCTTAGTGGTTGAAGCGTACAAAGATCAGCAAGGCGAGCTAGTGACGGGTGTTGTTAAAAAAGCAACGCGTGATGCAATCGTACTTGATTTAGGTAATAACGCAGAAGCGGTTATTTACCGTGACGACATGCTGCCACGTGAAAACTTCCGCCCAGGCGATCGTATTCGTGGTCTTCTATATGAAGTTAAACCAGAAGCACGTGGTGCACAGTTATTTGTAACCCGTTCTAAACCAGAAATGCTGATGGAATTATTCCGCATTGAGGTGCCAGAAATTGGCGAAGAGATGATTGAATTACGTGCCGCAGCTCGTGATCCAGGTTCACGCGCTAAAATCGCAGTTAAGTCTAATGATAAGCGTATAGACCCTGTAGGTGCGTGTGTTGGTATGCGTGGCGCACGTGTTCAAGCGGTATCGTCAGAACTTGGCGGTGAGCGTGTTGATATCGTACTTTACGATGACAACCCAGCACAGTTTGTTATTAACGCAATGGCACCAGCAGAAGTGGCTTCAATCGTAATGGATGAAGACACTCACTCAATGGATATTGCTGTTGAAGCTGATAACTTAGCACAAGCTATTGGTCGTAATGGTCAAAACGTACGTTTAGCAAGCCAGTTAACTGGCTGGGAATTAAACGTAATGACCGTTGATGAAATGCGCGCTAAGAACGAAGCTGAGTCAGATAAGTTAATTAACTTATTTACTGAAAACTTAGATATTGATGACGAGTTTGCGTCATTACTTATCAACGAAGGTTTCTCAACACTTGAAGAAGTTGCGTATGTACCTGCTTCTGAGTTTTTAGAAATCGACGGCTTAGATGAAGAAACAGTGGACGTATTACGTTCACGTGCAAAAGATGCATTAACAACGAAAGCCCTTAAAACGGAAGAAAGCTTAGAAGGCGCTGAGCCTGCTGAAGACTTACTTGCGCTTGAAGGTTTAGAGCGTCATTTAGCATTTGTTATGGCAAGTAAGGGTGTAGTAACACTTGAAGACTTAGCTGAGCAAGGCATTGATGAGCTTGTAGATATTACAGAGCTATCTGCAGAGAAAGCGGGCGAGCTAATTATGGCTGCACGTAATATTTGTTGGTTTGCAGACGAGTAATTTATTAACGGAGGTATTAGAGACTATGGCAGAAGTAAATGTTGAAAAACTAGCCGGTGATATAGGTACAACTGTTGATAAATTGCTACAGCAGTTTTCACAAGCCGGTATTACTAAACAAGCAGGCGATAATGTAACAGAAGCTGAAAAAGCAACGTTACTTGATCACCTAAGCAAGCAACATGGCGGTACTGGATCTGAAGGTCCAGCGCGTATGACATTGCAACGTAAGAGCAAAAGCACATTAAGTGTGACTGGCTCTACGGGTAAAGCAAAGGCTGTGCAAGTTGAAGTTCGCAAAACCCGCACTTACGTGAAAAAAAGTGCTGTTGAGCAAGAGCAAGAACAGCAACGTCTAGCCGCTGAAGAAAAAGCGCGTCTTGAAGAGCAGCAAAAAGCTGAACAAGAAGCCGCAGAATTGAAAGCGAAACAAGAGGCAGAACGTAAAGCGAAAGAAGACGCTGATCGTAAAGCCAAAGAAGAAGCTAAACGCAAAGCAGATGCTGAGCGTAAAGCGAAACAACAGCAGATGACCCCTGAGCAAAGTGCTAAGTCTGAGAAAGATCGCATCGAAGCTGAGCGTCTGCAAAAAGAAGCAGAAGAGGCCGCATTGAAGAAAGCTGAAGAAGAAGCGAAACGTCAAGCAGAAGAGGCAAGAAAGCTAGCTGAAGAGAATTCAGCACGCTGGAAGAAAGAAGAAGAAGAACGTAAGAAACGCGAAGAAACCGCGGATCACCACCTTACGACTTCAACTTACGCACGTGAAGCAGAAGATGTAGCAGATGCTCGCGAAGAGCAAGGCTCACGCCGTGCGAAGAAAAAGAAAAAAGCGCCAGCAAAAGATAAATTTGCAGCGTCTAAAGGTAAAAAAGGTAAGCTAAAAGCGCCAGCGTCATTACAGCACGGTTTCCAAAAACCAACGGCTGATGTTAAAAACGAAGTGCGTATTAGTGAAACAATTACAGTTGCTGAGCTTGCGTCACGCATGGCTGTTAAAGGCGCTGAAGTTGTAAAAACAATGATGAAAATGGGTGACATGGTTACGATTAACCAAGTTATTGACCAAGAAACTGCGCAACTTGTTGCAGAAGAAATGGGCCATAAAGTTATCATCGTTAAAGAAAACGAATTAGAGCAAACAGTACTTAACGACCGCCATGAAGATGGTAAGTCTGAGCCTCGCGCTCCAGTAGTAACTGTTATGGGTCACGTTGACCACGGTAAAACGTCAACGCTTGATTACATTCGTTCAGCTAAAGTTGCTTCAGGCGAAGCCGGTGGTATTACGCAGCACATTGGTGCATACCACGTTGAAACTAACGGCAACATGATCACTTTCCTAGATACTCCGGGTCACGCCGCATTTACATCTATGCGTGCTCGTGGTGCAAAAGCGACTGATATCGTAATCCTAGTAGTTGCAGCCGATGATGGTGTAATGCCACAAACTAAAGAAGCGGTACAGCATGCTCGCGCAGCTGGCGTTCCTTTAATCATTGCTGTTAACAAAATGGATAAAGAAGGCGCAGATCCAGACCGTGTTAAAAACGAGCTAGCTCAGCTAGACGTTATCCCAGAAGATTGGGGCGGTGATACGCAATACGTTCACATCTCAGCTAAAACAGGTCTTGGTATTGATGACCTTTTAGAAGCAGTATTAATGCAATCTGAGCTGTTAGAACTAAATGCACCTAGCGAAGGTATGGCTGCAGGTGTTGTTATTGAATCACGTCTTGATAAAGGCCGTGGTCCAGTAGCGTCTATCCTTGTTCAATCAGGTACGCTTAACCAAGGTGACATTGTATTATGTGGTCTTGAGTATGGCCGTGTTCGTGCAATGCGCGATGAAAACGGTAAAGACATTAAATCTGCGGGTCCTTCTATCCCTGTTGAGATTTTAGGTCTTTCTGGTATTCCAGCTGCAGGTGATGAAGCGACAGTAGTTAAAGACGAGCGTAAAGCACGTGAAGTTGCACTTTACCGTCAAGGTAAATTCCGCGATGTTAAATTAGCGCGTCAGCAAAAAGCGAAGCTTGAAAACATGTTTACTAACATGACTGAAGGCGACGTGTCTGAAGTTAACGTGGTACTTAAAGCAGACGTTCAAGGTTCAATTGAAGCAATTTCAGACTCACTAACTAAACTTTCTACTGATGAAGTAAAAGTGAAGATTGTTGGTTCTGGTGTTGGTGGTATCACTGAAACAGATGCAACTCTTGCTGCAGCGTCTAACGCAATCGTAGTTGGCTTTAACGTTCGTGCCGATGCATCAGCGCGTAAAGTGATTGACTCTGAAAACTTAGACCTTCGTTACTACAGCGTAATTTACGCACTTATCGAAGAAGTTAAGCAAGCCATGTCTGGTATGCTTGCTCCTGAGTTTAAACAAGAGATCATTGGTCTTGCTGAAGTACGTGATGTATTTAAGTCTCCAAAAATTGGCGCAATTGCTGGTTGTATGGTTACTGAAGGTACTATCAAACGTAGCGCACCAATTCGTGTACTTCGTGATAACGTGGTTATTTACGAAGGTGAACTTGAGTCATTACGTCGCTTTAAAGATGACGTACAAGACGTTCGTAACGGCATGGAATGTGGTATCGGCGTTAAGAACTACAATGACGTTCGCGTTGGTGACCAAATCGAAGTATTTGAAACAGTTGAAGTACAACGTAGTCTTTAATTGTTGTTAGGTGTTGTTGGACATTCAAGGTCGTACCTCGATAGCCCAACATAACCTATGCTAAGATTTTAAATGGGGGCTCAGCCCCCATTTGTGTATCCATTATTTAGTTAACTTATTATTGTTTTTCAATAAGTTATAATTTTAGGAAAGTGAAATGAGAGAATTTTCTCGCACTGATCGTGTTGCTCAGCAAATTCAAAAAGAAATTGCTGTGATTCTACAACGCGAAATTAAAGATCCGCGCTTAGGCATGGTGACAGTGTCTGCGGTAGAAGTATCGCGCGATTTATCTTATGCCAAAGTTTTTATCACCGTGTTTAACACTGAAGACGAAAATGCAGCAAAACAAAGTGCAAAAGTACTGAACGAAGCAACGGGCTATATCCGTTCGTTACTAGGTAAACGTATTCGCGCACGTATTATGCCAGAGCTTAAATTTGTGGTTGATAACTCATTAATGGAAGGGATGCGCATCTCTAACTTAGTGGACTCTATCATTCGTGAAGATAACGCTAAGCATGTTGATGATGAAACAGATAGCGAAGAAGGCACTAAAGACTAATGGCAAGACGCAGTAAAGGCCGTCCAGTTGATGGTATTTTGTTGTTAAACAAACCAGAAGGCATTTCATCAAACAAGGCATTACAGCAGGCTAAAGGTATTTATTTTGCGCAAAAAGCGGGGCACACAGGTGCGCTTGATCCGCTTGCGACCGGCATGCTGCCAATTTGTTTTGGTGAAGCGACTAAGTTTACCCAGTTTTTACTCGATACAGATAAAACCTATGTTGTTCGAGCTAAGCTAGGTGAACGTACTACCACATCAGACTCTGATGGCGAAGTGGTCGAAACTCGCGATGTGAATGTTACTTCCCAATTACTAAGCGAAGAGATTGCTAAGTTTTTAGGTGAGTCAGACCAATATCCATCAATGTATTCAGCGCTTAAATATGAAGGTAAACCTTTATATAAATATGCGCGTGAAGGCATAGAAGTTCCTCGCAAATGTCGAAAAATTAACGTATTTAGCTTAACGCTTGATGAGTTTGATGAGCAAGCTAACGAGATACAAATGACTGCACATGTATCTAAAGGTACGTATATTCGTACTATCGTTGATGACTTAGGTGAAAACTTAGGCTGCGGCGCGCATGTGATTATGCTGCATCGTAGTGCTGTTGGGCATTACCCTGCAGATAAAATGGTCACACTTGAGCAGTTAGAAGCGTTATTAAATCAAGCGAAAGAACAAGACGTTGCGCCTTCCACTTACCTTGACGAACTATTATTGCCAATGGATACCGCGTTAGTTGATTTACCCGTTGTGGAAATTACTAAAGAGCAGGGAATGGCATTTAGCCATGGTCAAGCTGTGGTGTTGGGTAAAGCCCTGCCTGAAGGTGCAATAAAGGTACTGGCTGACGGAATATTTATTGGTACGGGTGAACGTAATCCTGATGGCCATTTAAAATCAAAGCGCGGCTTGTCTAATCAACAACCAGAGTAAAGTTTAACTTGTAGTTATGCTGATAATTGGTAGAATACGCCCGCTTAATCGTTTTGGCTGAATTAGTGATCGGCTAAAGCACCTATTAAATTTAACTTTTGGAGTTATTATGTCACTAAGCAATCAAGAAAAAATCGATATCATTGCTAAATTCGCACGCGCTGAAGGCGACACTGGTTCACCTGAAGTACAAGTAGCATTACTTACTTTTGATATCAACAAGCTTCAAGGTCACTTTGCTGATCACAAGCATGACTTCCACTCACGTCGTGGTCTGCTTCGTAAAGTAAGCACTCGCCGTAAACTGCTTGATTACCTTAAAGGTAAAGATATCTCGCGTTACACTGCGTTAATCAAAGAGCTTGGCCTACGTCGCTAAGAACTTGATTATCAAAAGGGGAGCTTTTTAGCTCCTTTTTTTGTGTCTAAATTTCCCCATACCCACTATCCACATCGATTAACCCCCTTGAAATATCAGCTAAAAGCCACATTGTAAGTAACAGCAAAGTACACAATTTAGCAACGCGTTTATCTCTGGACTAAGCTCGCAATTTTACCTGACTTTGTTATATACTATGGCGCGTAGATAAAAAGGTTTATTTACGGTTATTTACATCATTGCCAATTGTAGTACTTAATTGATTTCCAACTGAATACAATTATGTACTGTAATTGGTACTTTGATGAAAACTTAATTAATACTAAAAATACATTTAAGGAATATTTTAAGTGCAAGCAATTATAAAAGAATTTCAACTAGGTCAACACACAGTGACGCTAGAAACAGGTGCTATCGCTCGTCAAGCTGACGGCGCAGTACTAGCAAGCATTGGCGACACGTCAGTACTAGTAACGGTTGTTGGTAAGCGTGAAGCTCAACCAGGTCAAGACTTCTTCCCACTAACAGTTAACTACCAAGAGCGTATGTACGCTGCTGGTCGTATCCCAGGTGGTTTCCTTAAGCGTGAAGGTCGTCCTAACGATGGCGAAACACTTATTGCACGTCTTATTGACCGTCCAATTCGTCCACTTTTCCCAAATGGTTTCGTAAACGAAGTACAAGTTATCGCGACTGTTGTTTCTGTAAACCCTGAAATCCAACCTGATATGGTTGCGATGATTGGTACATCAGCAGCACTTGCTATCTCTGGTATCCCGTTCAGCGGTCCAATTGGTGCATCACGTGTTGGTTACATTAACGGTGAATACGTACTTAACCCGACACTAAAAGAGCTTGAAGAGAGCCAACTTGACTTAGTTGTTGCTGGTACTGATAACGCAGTACTTATGGTTGAATCAGAAGCAGACGTACTTGCTGAAGACGTAATGCTAGGCGCGGTTGTATATGGCCATGAGCAATCACAGTCTATCATCAATGCAATTAACGAATTTAAAGCAGAAGCAGGCAAGCCTACTTGGGATTGGACTGCACCTGAGAAAAACGTTGCATTAGAAGAGAAAGTAGCAACTCTTGCTGCTGATAAAGTAGGCGAAGCTTACCGTATTACTGATAAAGTAGCGCGTAAAGAAGCATTAACTGCTGCAAAAGATGCGGTTGTTGAAGCTCTAACAAGCGAACTTGCTGAAGGCGAAACGCTTGATAAGCAAGAAGTAGGTAAAGTATTCGGTTCACTTGAGAAGAAAATCGTTCGTGGCCGTATCGCTGCTGGCGAAAAACGTATCGATGGTCGTGAACCAGATATGATCCGTGCTCTAGATGTAATGACGGGCGTACTTCCACGTACTCACGGCTCTGCAATCTTCACACGTGGTGAAACGCAAGCATTAGTAACAGCAACACTTGGTACAGAACGTGATTCACAGTTAATCGACGATTTAACTGGCACGCACAAAAACCACTTTATGCTTAACTACAACTTCCCTCCGTTCTGTGTAGGTGAAACTGGTTTTGTTGGTTCTCCTAAGCGTCGTGAAATCGGCCACGGTAACCTAGCTAAGCGTGGTATCCAAGCTGTAATGCCAACATTGACTGACTTCCCATATTCAATCCGTGTTGTATCTGAAATTACTGAATCAAATGGTTCATCTTCAATGGCATCGGTTTGTGGTACGTCTTTAGCGCTTATGAACGCAGGTGTTCCAATTAAAGCCTCAGTTGCGGGTATCGCAATGGGCTTAGTTAAAGAAGAAGAAAACTTTGTTGTTCTTTCAGATATCTTAGGTGATGAAGATCACTTAGGTGACATGGACTTTAAAGTAGCGGGTACAACTAACGGTATCACTGCACTGCAAATGGATATCAAAATTGAAGGTATTACTCAAGAAATCATGCAAATCGCGCTTAAACAAGCGAAAGCTGCACGTTTACACATTCTAAATGTAATGGACGAAGCGATTTCTGCACCTTCTGAAGAGTTATCTATGTTTGCTCCGCGTATTTACACGATACAAATCCCACAGAAGAAAATCGCAGAAGTTATCGGTAAAGGTGGCGCAACTATCCGTCAGCTTACTGAAGAAACGGGTACTACGATTGAAATCGGTGATGATGGCACAATCAAGATTGCTGCTACAGACGGTGAAAGTGCAGCAAATGCAATTAGCCGTATTGAGCAATTAACTGCTGAGCTTGAAGTAGGTACTATCTACGAAGGTAAAGTGGTACGTATCGTTGATTTCGGTGCGTTTGTAAACATTCTTCCTGGTAAAGATGGCCTAGTGCATATCTCACAAATCAGCACTGAGCGTGTTAACAACGTTGCTGATCACCTTAGCGAAGGTCAAGAAGTTAAAGTTAAAGTACTAGAAGTAGACCGTCAAGGCCGTGTACGTCTAAGTATTAAAGAAGCAATGGAATCAGCAGCACCTGCAGCTGACGAGTCTAAAGACGCGTAATTGCTAATCTTTCATCCAGATAATTACTGGATAGTATAAAAAGGGGCTGTTTAGCCCCTTTTTTTATGCTTTAATGTTAGCAACCTATTGTGTTCAAGACGTTAAGTAACATATAACAGGAATGAACCTTACAAGACAGCTTATGTCTTATCTATTTGCTACTTACCTCGGTATTAAGGATTTTAATGAGACTTAAACATTTAGCTTTGGCATCTTTTGCTATTTTGTCTTTAAGCGCTTGTCAGGCTACTACTAAACCCGCTGCTATTATTAATGTGCCATTTACTGCACCGCTTGCATCAGATTTTAGAAATGAAATTGCCATTGCACGTTTTTCAGAGCTATTAAACAGAGCAGACTTGAGTACAGAACAACAAGCAAAGCTCTATTATGACCGTGGAGTACTGTTTGATAGCTTAGGCATGACGACTTTATCGCGAATTGATTTTAACCGAGCGGTTAAACTTAAGCCTGATTTGGCTGAAGTCTATAACTTTTTGGGTATTCAGCATACCTTGATGCAGCAATACGAAAAAGCATACGAGTATTTTGATTCAGCCATAGAGTTAGACCAAGAACATGAATATGCGTATTTAAATCGTGGTATTGCTTTGTACTATGGTGATAGAGCCACGCTTGCAAAGGATGACTTTAAAACATTCTTGGAGCGCTCTCCTAACGACCCTTATCGTGTATTGTGGCTTTATTTAGCTCAAGCAGCACAAGATAAAATCGCGGCAATCGCTGCGTTAAAAGCCAATGCGGCGGCCCTTGATGAAAATGAATGGGCGTATCAGCTTATTGCTTTGTATGTGGGTGATTTGAGTGAAAAAGCATTTTTTTCAGGCATAGCCGATGGTGTAAGTTCACAACAAGAATACGCTCAGCGTTTATGTGAAGCTTATTTTTACTTAGCTAAACAGCACCAAGCCGCAGGTGAGCTCTCAATTGCCACAGATTACTTTAAATTGGCGCTAGCAACGAACGTACATGAATTTATAGAATATAAGTATGCGCGTTTAGAGCTTGAGTTGATGGCCAGTGAAAGCGCTGGCTAATTATTTAAAACTAAGTGCTTTATTACTGTGCGCTAGCGTTATTAGTGGCTCGAGTAATAAACAAAATAGCATTGGCTTTTGGCAAGTATTACATGCCAAGGCCAATGTGATTGACAGTTATTGGCAATTCCCTCGTTACTTTGCAAACCACATATTACAATTACCCACCACAGCCTTAGCAACCTTAGCTCGCAATAAAATAGCGGATGCTCAATATGGCTATGGGTTGTCATTATTAAGCAATAATCAAACTGAAACGGCTAAACTATTTTGGCAAGCAAGTTTGGATAAAATTACACGAGCACAGCAAAAAAAACTCGCCGACTCGTTATTTTCGCAACAGCGTTGGCAGGATTTAGCGCTACTAAAAAATCAAAATAAGCTTCCTAAAGGCGATATCTTTTATCATCTGCAATTACAGCAACAAGCACCCATAGAAACATTGAGTGCATCATTCATGGATAAGTTAGGGTTTTTACTTGCAAACGAGCAAGTTGAGATACAAAAGCAGTGTACATTTAATGTATTAATGTTGAGCGATCACCGTGATGGTTTATACAGGCTCAATCAATTTCGTAACGCGTACTTTCAAAACCCAGAGCCGAGTCTCAATACCTTTTGTTTTTCAAAACCAGTTTATGTGGGTAATGCAATTAGTTGCAATAGTACTGAATCCTCCCGTGCTGTGTGCAATTGGCAACAATCATCGCTTAAAAAGCGCCTTCCCATTGGGTTCGATTTTGCCGTTATGATGCCCAAACAAGGTACTGCCAGTGTAAAAAATGGTTTAATGCATATTAATTCACAGGCTAGCTACGCGGTTTTTTTGCATGAATTAATGCACTTTAATGGCTTTGAAGATGAGTACGCTTTACCAGCAAAAAAGCAAGCGTGGTTATGTCAGCTTGATGGGTTTGTTGCTCCTAACTTATTTATTGCAAAAAAATCAGATGCTCCCAAAGGGTGGCACAAAAGCCAAAGTTGCCAACAAGGTGGCACTGCTTATAAGCCCAGTGCACAGTGGTCAATTATGCAATATCAACAGTTAGGGCTATCAGCGCAATACCGTATTTTGTGGCAGACCCATATAGCACTCAATGCTGATCTATTTGCACGATTTTAGTGGTTATAGACTCTGCCGAAAACTGTTTAAAAGCTAAGCTTGTTTTACTTCAGTTCATGAATTTATAGGCATTTTTGTTTGATTATTATCCTGCTAGCGGCGCTTTCTATAGACAAAAACTGCGTTTATCAGTATAACTGTACGTATTAATGTTGTTAAAAAACAGACATAAAACGTATACCCAAGTCACTTTGGTATTTAATAATAACAAGTAGCGAATTGATAAACTTTATGATTCAAAAAGGCCCTTCATTATGACTTTGCTCTGGATACCCCTGTTATCCTTATTAGGCAGTGTTATTTCTGCATGCACCGGCAAACTTTCTCGAAATCAGGCAACGAGCCTAACGGCTATTGCGCCATTAGCCGCGCTTGCAATTACACTTTATCATGCGCCTGCGGTTCTCGCGGGAGAAACCATTCGTTTTAGCGCACAGTGGATACCTGCTTTAGGGCTGGATATTTCCTTACGCTTAGATGGTTTGAGTTTACTGTTTTTATTTATGATTTTAGGAATAGGGCTGCTGGTTATTTTGTATGCCCGTTATTACCTAAGTCAAAATGATTCGCTGCCAAAGCTATTTAGCTACTTAATGTTATTTATGACCGCCATGCTGGGCATTGTTATGTCAAACAATGTGATTCAGTTATGGGTATTTTGGGAGCTAACCAGTATTAGCTCGTTCTTGCTGATCAGTTACTGGTGGCACAAATCAGAGGCGCGCAAGGGGGCGCGCATGGCATTAGCAGTAACTGGCGCAGGTGGTTTAGCCTTGCTGGGTGGTTTAATGTTGTTAGGCGATATTGTTGGAAGTTACGACTTAGACACCATTTTAGCTAGCAAAGCGATTATTCAATCTCACGACTTATATGAATTAGCACTGGTATTAGTTTTACTGGGTGCTTTTACTAAATCTGCACAATTTCCGTTTCATTTTTGGTTACCGCACGCTATGGCTGCACCTACGCCGGTAAGTGCGTATTTACACTCTGCCACCATGGTAAAAGCAGGTATCTTTTTACTTGCGCGTTTTTATCCCGCATTAGCGGGTACCGATACTTGGTTTTTATTAGTCGGTTTGACCGGTTTAACCACGTTATTATTTGGCGCTTATATCGCGTTATTCAAACATGATTTAAAAGGCTTGTTAGCCTATTCAACGATTAGTCATTTGGGTTTAATTACATTATTACTTGGTCTGGATACACAGCTTGCAACCGTTGCCGCTATTTTTCATATTATTAACCACGCGACGTTTAAAGCGTCGTTATTTATGGCAACCGGCATTATTGATCATGAAACCGGGACTCGTGATATGCGCAAACTCAATGGCATGTGGCGCTACTTACCTTATACGGCAACCTTGGCGATGGTGGCTGCTGCCGCTATGGCAGGTGTACCGTTGTTAAATGGTTTCTTATCAAAAGAAATGTTCTTTGCTGAGACACTACATCAGCAAGTGCTTGGCTCTATGTCGTGGCTAATTCCGGTGCTGGCAACTGTAGCGGGTGCGTTGTCGGTGGCGTACTCATCACGCTTTATTCATGACGTGTTCTTTAATGGTGAGCCAATTGATTTACCACGTACCCCTCATGAAGCGCCGCGTTATATGCGTGTGCCTATAGAGATCTTAGTGGTACTGTGTATTTTAGTGGGTATTTTTCCACACTTTGTCGTTGACGGTATTTTATCAGCCGCGTCGCTGGCTGTACTTGGTCAAGCTATGCCCGAGTATAAGTTGACTATTTGGCATGGTTTCAATTTACCTCTACTTATGAGTGGTATGGCGGTAATTGGTGGTTTATTTATTTACGTTAATCGAAAGTACTTGTTCCAGTTCCAAGCGTCGTTACCTCCTTTTAACGCTAAAAAAATCTTCGAGCGTTTTTTAGCGGTAGTGGTCAATTGGTGTCAAAACAAAATCCAATCAACAGAAAATGGCTCATTACAACGTTATGTATTTATAATGTTAGGCGTTGTATTACTTGCCTCTGGTTGGCCATTATTTGAAATGAAGCAGCTAGCTGGTAGCGTGCCTAATACCCCGGTTGATATTCAAAACGCAATTGGTGCAGGACTACTCATAATAGGTGCAATTGCTACCGTTATTTGGCATCGAATTCGAATGGTGTCGTTATTAATGCTGTCGATTGTGGGACTAATGGTGTCGGTGGCGTTTACCCGTTTTTCAGCGCCTGACTTGGCCTTAACGCAACTTACTGTAGAAGTAGCCACTATTATACTATTAATGTTGGCACTGTTTTTCTTACCTCAAAGCACGCCAAGAGAGTCAAGCTCATTGCGTATTTTACGTGATGTGGTTATCTCCTCTACCGTGGGGATCATTATTGCCAGTATTTGTTACGCCTTACTGACTCGTCCGCTTGATTCAATTTCTGAGTTCTTTATTGCTAACGCCAAAACAGGCGGTGGTGGTACTAATGTAGTTAACGTTATTTTGGTTGATTTTAGGGGCTTTGATACTTTAGGTGAAATTACCGTACTAGGTATTGCCGCACTGGGCATATTTAAACTGTTATCAAGAATTCCACTTTATATGCCAGCGAGCGATAGTGAAGGGCGTCCATGGTCTAAAGATCGCCATCCTATTTTATTGGCTTGTATTTCTCAAAGCTTACTGCCATTAGCGCTATTAGTGTCTGCTTATATTTTCCTACGCGGTCATAACTTACCTGGAGGAGGCTTTATAGCAGGCCTCGTAACTTCTATTGCCTTTATTTTACAATATATGGCGCATGGTACTGCGTGGATAAATGAACGCTTTGATGTTAACTATCGAAAAATTATTGCATCAGGTATTGCTATTGCCATGTTTACAGGTGTGGGAAGTTGGTTCTTTGACAAGCCATTTTTAACTACCTGGTTTGATTACTTTGATATTCCGTTTGTTGGTAAAACAGAGCTTGCCAGCGCCATTGTATTTGACTTGGGCGTGTACTTAACTGTTGTTGGCGCTACGCTGATGATCCTTGCGAGCTTAGGTAATATGACCGCGAACGCAGAGAAAGAAGAGGTAAATATTTAATGGAACTGTTATACGCATCTTGCGTTGGCGTGTTAGTCACCTGTGGCGTGTTTTTATTGCTAAGAGCGCGTACATTCCCAGTGGTACTGGGGCTGACAATGATTTCTTACGCGGTTAATTTGTTTTTATTCTCATCAGGGCGCTTAACAATTAATAAAGCCGTGGTACTAGGGACTGGCGCTGATTACGCTGACCCGCTACCACAAGCCTTAGTGTTAACAGCCATTGTAATTGGCTTTGCGATGACTGCGTTTGTGGTTATTTTATCTATTCGAGGCCGAGCAGATTTAGGCAACGACCATGTTGATGGCACCCTAACTAAAAATAAACGCAAGGAGAGAAAATGATTCAGCATTTAGCATCTTTGCCTATTTTACTGCCAATGTTAGCGGCAATTATTTTGTTGCTTCCACCGTGTGGCAAAAGCTTATTTGCACGCCGATTTATGTCTAGTTTAATGGCTATTCTAACCTTTGCAGTCACAGTATTACTGCTAATTCAGGTTAAAGATAACGGTATTATTGTTTATGCAATAGGTAACTGGTCTGCGCCGTTTGGTATTGTACTGGTTGCAGATATGCTCTCGACCTTGTTAGTCACTTTAACCGCCTTTTTGGGGGTTGGCGTGGCTTTATATGGCTGTGCTGGTGATGATGAACAAGGTAGCTTTTTTCACCCTTTAATCCATTTTTTAATACTAGGGGTAAATGGTGCATTTTTAACTGGGGATTTATTTAACGTCTTCGTATTTTTTGAAGTGTTATTAATTGCCTCTTATGCGCTGTTAATGCACGGTGGCGGTAAACCCAAAACGCGCGCTGCTCTGCATTACGTTATTTTAAATTTAGTTGGTTCAAGCGTATTTTTAATTGGTTTAGGTATTTTATACGGAGTATTAGGCACCTTAAATATTGCTGATATGGCCAATAAAGTACCGCAGCTAAGTGGTGACGACGTTTATTTAGCAAAAGCGGGCGGGTTATTATTACTCGTTGTATTTGCACTTAAAAGTGCGTTATTACCATTGCATTTATGGTTACCAAACGCCTACTCAAGTGCCACACCTGTGGTTGCTGCATTATTCGCGATTATGACCAAAGTCGGTGTTTACGCAACCTTACGTGTATATACGGTTATTTTTGGTGAACAAGCTGGCGAACTTGAGCATATGGCGCAGTCTTGGTTATGGGCGCTGGCTATTGCCACCATAGTGATTGGCGCAATAGGGGTGTTAGCCGCACAAGATTTACGTAAGCTTACCGCTAATTTAGTACTGGTTTCTGTAGGGACGTTGGTGGCATTAGTCGCACTCCAAAACATAAATGCCACCGCTGCATTGCTTTACTATTTAGTGCATTCAACGTTAGTGACTGCGGCGCTATTTTTACTTGCTGATTTAATTGCAACACAACGAGGTAAAGCTGGTGATCGATTAGTTGGAGGACGTGCAGTAAAACAACCATTTTTATTAGGTGCGTGTTTTATTATTGCCGGTTTAACCGTTATTGGTATGCCACCTTTTTCGGGCTTTGTTGGCAAAATTTGGATTTTAAAAACGACCTTAAATAGCGAGCAAGCACTGGTATTTTGGCCTGTTTACTTAATTATGAGCTTAGCGCTAATTGTGGCTATATCACGTGCGGGTACTAGTTTGTTTTGGGAACGTAAAGACAAAACAGGTGATGCTAGCGATGCTGCCAATGCCCACCCGCTACAAGTGACCGTGTTAGTTGGTTTATTAGCAAGTTCAATACTACTGGTTATTTTTGGTGATATGGCAACACAGTACGCCCTCGAGGCGGCAACACAGCTTCACGATATTAGTGGTGGTATTAATGCGGTACTTAAGGGAGGTATGTAATGCGCTTACAAGCTCGTTTTGGTTGGTTACCTACGCCGTTTCGTAGTCTATTTTTATTTATAGTATGGCTCTTGTTAAATAACAGTGTGTCGGTAGGGCATATTATATTAGGGGCGCTACTCGCGTTGCTAATACCGTTATTTAGTATGTCGTTTAGAGACCCGCAACCGCTGATATTAAAGCCGGGGCTAGCACTTAAGCAATTACTAATCGTACTTTACGATATTATAGTGGCTAATTTGCAAGTGGCATTATTAATACTGGGCCCTTCAAAAAATCTGCGTCCAGGCTTTGTTAAAGTGCCTATAGATTTAATGCATGAAATGCCAATTACTATTTTAGCAAGCTGCGTGTCTTTAACGCCGGGTACGGTAAGTGCGGAGGTTTACCCGCTGATTAAATCGCTTAATGAAGACGATGAACCGGTACAGCGTTATTTATTAATTCACGTGTTAGATTTAGATGATGAGCAAGCGCTTATTAAACAAATAAAAGCACGTTACGAAGCTCCCCTAAAGGAGATATTTCAATGTTAGATACAGTATTACTGATTGTTTTTTCAATGGTTGGATTGTCGTTATTACTTAATCTATGGCGACTTATTATTGGCCCATCAGTACCGGATCGTATTTTAGCGCTCGATACTATGTACATTAACGTGATTGCCTTGATTATTTTATATAGCATTAGTATGGGCACGGGGCTGTACTTTGAAGCAGCCTTACTTATTGCCATGCTTGGTTTTATAAGTACGGTAGCTGTATGTAAGTATTTACTTCGTGGCGACATAATTGAGTAAGGTATTAAAATGATAAGTGAATGGATCGTATCAATATTGCTGCTGTTAGGCGGGTTATTTATTTTAATTGGCTCAATTGGTTTAATTAAATTACCTGATTTTTTTATGCGTTTACATGGGCCAACAAAAGCCACCACTTTAGGTATGGCGAGTATACTTACCGCTGCTATGGTATTTTTTGCTAATTCAGTCAGTGGCTTAAGTGTAAAAGAAATATTAATCACTATATTTCTATTAATCACTGCACCTATTAGTGGCTATATGCTGATTAAAACCGCTATTCATCATAAGCTTAAAGCTAAAGAGGGAACGAAAGGGCTCGATAATATCGAAAAAGATTAGCTCTGGGAATAAACGATTAAAAGCCGAATAAACACCTGTTATTCGGCTTTTTCGTTTTTTGGTTGTCCCCATTTACAACACTTGTTGAACATGTGATTATGACGCTAATTCAAATACAAAAAGGATATTAATATGGGTAAGGTAATACTGCTTTCACTTTTAATTTTTTCAACTAACCTTGCAGCGCAAACTGCCAAACAGCAAAAAATTGATGAGCTGGTAGAGGTGATGAACATGGATGCCATGGTTGACTCTATGTATGCGCAAGTTGAGGGCATGATGCAAAATATGTCAGTGCAAATGGGCGTAAAGCCAGATGAGAAAGCAATTTTCGACAAGTATTATGCTGATATGACCGAGGTATTAAAAACAAAAATGAGCTGGCAAAAAATGCAGCCGATGATGATTAACCTCTACGATAAACAATTTACTGAACAAGAAATTAGCGACATGTTAGCTTTTTATAAGACAGAGTCAGGGCAGGCTATTTTGAAGAAAATGCCACAAGTAATGCAAGAATCAATGCAAATGTCACAAGCCTTAGTACAAGACGCTATGCCTGAAATTCAAGCAATTGCGGGTGAGCTTGGTGAAGCACTTAAGCAATCTCGAAGCAAAGCAAACTAAGCACTATAGTAACTCTCAAATTTAGCAGTCACATATTGTGGCTGCTCTTATCTTAACTTTCTTTCGCACTCCCAGCCATATGCTTAATTAATTGTTGACCTATGTGTTACACATAGGTTTATTATGTTGTCATTACATAGCCAGCCAGAGGTTTAATGATGTACGTAAAGCAATTAGCCAATACTATGGGCGTGACCCAAGACACAGTTCGTCATTACACGCGAATAAAGCTGCTTAATCCTATTCGTGGTGAGCGCAATGGTTATCAAGTGTATACCGCAGCCGATCAGCAACGTTTAAAGTTTATCATTAGTGCGCGTCAACTCGGTTTCTCAATAAAAGATATTCAACAAATTATTGCACAGTCGGAGCAAGGGCAGTGCCCTTGTCCGCTCACACGACAATTAATAGCAAAGCGACTAGAGGAAACAGAGCAGCACTTTCAAGAAACACTTAAATTACGCACGCGAATGCAAGCAGCGGTTAAACAGTGGGATAAATCGCCTGATGGGGCTGTAAGTGCAGATATATGTAGCTTAATAGAGACCTTTGTTGATCCAATCTCTGAAGTTAAAAATACTAAGGAAGCGTTATGAGTAATCAATCCACCACGCAAAACTTTATGATTGAAGGCGCAAATTGTGGCAGTTGCGTGGCTAAAATAGAGAAAGCACTGAAAAATGTAAAGGGTGCGCAGCGCGTTGAAATGAACTTTGCCGATCGAACTGTGCAAGTAGAAGGTTCGGCTAAGGCTGGGGAGCTAATGCACGCTGTCGCTGATATTGGCTATCAAGCTAAACCTATGAATAGTGATTCTCAACAAGACGCCCTAGATGAAAAAGCCGAAGCTGATAACGCGCACTATAAAAAGCTCATGCGCAATATGGTATTGGCATTGGGTTTGGGTGCGCCATTAATGCTTTATGGTTTAATTTTTGATATGAGTGTCACCACTCAAACTCAGCGCATTGGCTGGTTTATTGTTGGAGTGATGACGTTAGTCGTAATGATTGTGTCGGGTAAGCAATTTTATACTGGCGCATGGCAGTCATTTAAAAATCATACAGCGAATATGGATACCTTGATTGCGCTTGGTACGGGAACAGCTTGGCTATATTCAATGGTGGTGGTGAGCATGCCAAGTCTATTACCAGAGGTGGCTAGACATGTTTATTTTGAAGCCTCAGCAATGATCATAGGCTTAATTAGTCTTGGCTTAGCCTTTGAAGTAAAGGCGCGAGGGCGCACCTCTGAGGCGATTAAACGCTTAATTGGTTTACAACCTAAAACGGCACGGGTGATCCGAGATAACCAAGAGCAAGATGTAGCTATAAGCCAAGTTATTAAAGGTGACTTGATTCGTGTCCGCCCTGGAGAGAAAATTTCAGTCGATGGAGATGTTATTGAAGGCAGCAGTACACTAGATGAATCAATGCTCACTGGTGAACCGATGCCGGTTAATAAAGGTGAGGGTGACAAGGTTGTTGCTGGCAGTATTAATAAAAGTGGTACTTTGTTGTTTAAAGCAACCCATATAGGCAGCGAAACCACCTTAGCGAATATTATTAATATGGTTAAACGTGCACAAAACTCTAAACCCTCAATTGGACGCTTAGCTGATGTTATTTCAGGCATATTTGTACCCACAGTGATGATTATTGCGGTACTAGCAGGCTTAGCATGGCTTAACTTTGGCCCACAGCCGAGTATTGCTTATGCGGTTGTTGCAATAACTACAGTTTTAATTATTGCTTGCCCGTGTGCACTTGGCTTAGCTACACCGATGTCAATTATGGTCGGCATAGGTAAAGCTGCTCAGTCGGGTATACTTATTCGTAACGGTGAAGCGCTACAAACAACAGCTAAAATCACCACCATGATCTTAGATAAAACAGGCACTATAACCGCTGGTAAGCCAACCGTGACCGATGTGGTTACGTTCAACCAAAGCGACAGTACCGAGGTGCTAAAGTTAGCAGCTAGTCTTGAAAGTAGTTCTGAGCATCCATTAGCCGAAGCCATTGTTAATTATGCTAAAAACCAAAATATCACCCTTGAAAAAGTCAGTAATTTTAATGCTATCACTGGACAAGGTGTGATCGGTACCATTAATGAGCAAAGCCTATTGTTTGGCAATCAGGCACTGATGAAAAGCCACAATATAGATATTGCAGAGGCAATACCTCAAGCCGAGCAGCTTGCCAACGCTGCTAAAACGCCGATGTACTTTGCTATTGGCAATCAATTACATGCCATAATCGCAGTTGCTGACCCAATAAAAGAAGACTCAGCTGAGGCCATTAAACGCTTACAAAATAAAGGTATGCAGGTGGTTATGCTGACAGGCGATAACCAAGCGACCGCTAAAGCCGTTGCCAGCAAAGTCGGTATTACAGACTTTATAGCGCAAGTAATGCCAGATGATAAAGCCAGTGAAGTGACTAAGCGTCAATCTCAAGGTGAAATTGTAGGCATGACTGGTGATGGTATAAATGATGCGCCAGCATTGGCACAAGCCGATGTTGGATTTGCCATTGGCACTGGCACAGATGTAGCTATTGAAAGTGCGGATATAACGCTGATGCGAGGCTCACTTCATGGCCTTGCAGATGCCATTGCAATTAGTGGCGCAACCATAACTAATATTAAACAAAATTTGTTTGGGGCGTTTATTTATAACATTGCGGGTATTCCGATTGCTGCAGGGCTGTTGTATCCGTTTTTTGGTTTACTACTAAACCCAGTCGTAGCTGGCGCGGCAATGGCTTTATCATCGCTTACTGTGGTCACTAATGCAAATCGGTTACGTTATTTTAAAGCCAGTAACTCGTAACTTTATTTATAGGGGATTTAATTATGTTATTAATTAATTTATTAGGCGTTTTACTTATTGTCGCTATTATTTATTGGTTTTGGTTATATGAGCCGAAGTAAACAGTCATAGCAATCAAATAGCCATTACTGTGGGTAACGGGGGGTATTATTATCCAGCGTATATTAAGGTAGCAGCGAACAGGCCTCTGACCCTGAATCGACAAGACGGTCTCCTTGCGCTAAAACAGTGATTTTCCCCCGCTTGAATTCGTGAAACGCCAAGTATAGGTGAAAATGCGGCTATTGAATTACTTTCGCTTGATGTTGGAGAATATGCTTTTCACAGCTAAATACAAATGTTTAAAGGGAAGTTTTTGGTTTTTTAATAAAACTAAACGTATCCCTGATGCGTATTCTCAAGCAGAAAACATAAAAGGTGTGGTTATGAATAAATTAAACCCTAAAAAACTGCTAAATAGTAAATGGACTGCCATCCCAGCTATTAATAAAGAAAAGCACTTTATTATTGTTGAGGTAGAATTTGATGAAGACGCTAATGTGATTGAATGTATCACTGAAGCGGTGATGTCAAAAAATCAATATCCTATTCAGTGGCGCGACTTAAAAGACGAACAAAGATGGCGCCAAGGCTGGAAGTGACCCCATATACTCATGCCCAAATAAGTGGGTATGAGTGATATCAAATTAGTATCCCGCACGAGATTCATTCCTTACTTTTAGTATTTATTCGCCATACGGCGACAAATCCTGCTTTTTCTCTCACCCGTTAAAAAAATTAATTATATTTTTCTACAAATCAATTTAAGTTGTTTATTTTCAATTTGTTATCTATTTAATTTAACCTGTTTAATTTCGCGTTGTTAATTTGTTCAGTGGCGATTTATTCCTATAGCGGCTCAGTCTTGTTGTTTTGAGTTTAATTAGAGATAGGTGTGTCTTTTTTAGGAGGTTTAACTTATTGAATTTTAAAGGGTATCTTTTTAGTTAAAAGTAGCTGTTGCAAAAGAGCAACAAAATACGAGGTGTTTTTAAGTAAAAATCACATTTTTATTTTTAACTTATTGTTTATAAATGAAAAAATAAACATGGCATCGAAGTTGTAATACCTAAGCTGTATTTAGCAAAAAGTGATTAAGCTTAGCGCTTAACCTTACAACCCAATGAAGGAATTACGTTATGACAACATTTAAATCAACACTGGTATTAATGGCACTTGCTTCTTCATCTGTGGCGTTTGCTGCAACAGATTTTGACACACTGGATGTGGATGGTAATGGCGCAATAAGCCAAGCTGAAGCATCAGTAGATGCCTCACTTATGAGTAAGTTTACAGAGCTTGATACGGATAAAAACGGCGAGCTTTCTAAAGCAGAATTTTCTAAGGCTTAAAAGGCCAATGCTCAACGCTATTACATATTCTGAGTTGCCAAAGACAACCTAAATAGGCAAGGGAGCCTATGAAAGAGAATAACTAGGATGTACGGTTGTAGCGTTGAGTTAATTAATTTATACCCAAACATTGCATACTTTGAAGGATTAATATTATGAAAAAATTACAGTCAACTCTTGTACTTATGGCACTTGCTTCTTCATCTGCAGTATTTGCCAGCACAGACTTTGAAACTCTTGATGTAGATGGTAGTGGCGCAATTAGCCAAGCTGAAGCATCGGTTGCGGCCGAACTTATGGAGCAGTTTGCAGAGCTGGATGTAGATGGCAATGGTGAACTTTCTAAAGACGAATTTTCAGCATACTAACTTTATAATTCCCTAAGGATCTTTGAAAAGGATTTCTTACCCACTTTTTTATTAAGCTAAGGATTTATTATGAAAACATTTACTAAAACGCTTGCTTTAATTGCACTTGCTTCGTCTTCTGCCGCTTTTGCTGCGGTTGACTTTGATTCTTTTGATTCTGATGGCGACGGCGTTATTAGCCAGTCTGAAGCACAAGCTAATTCACAATTAGCTAAATTATTTGATGACTTAGATACTGACGGGAATGGTGAATTATCTAAGCAAGAATTTGCTAAAGTTCAGTAACAAACATGCACAATCTTTAACGATACAGATAAAAGCAGCCGAATAATTTCTCGGCTGCTTTTTTATTTACTTATCTTCTAAACGTTTGGCTTTAAAATCAGACTCGCTTGTCCACTTAGGCCAGTCGCTATTATTGGCAAGTTGACTGGCTATATCTATAACCAGCTCGATATCTTGTTTTGCACCAGCTAATGACCATGTATCTGAATAGTCGTCGGCTTCTTTATGGTATTTATGACTGATGTAGTCAGGGTCGGTATCACCTAAGCTCATAAACAGTAAACTTGGCACGCCTTGTTTAGCGAGTGAGAAATGATCTGATCTAAAAAACAATCCATTTTGTGGGCGAGGATCCATTTTTACCACGCGTCCTTGTGCTTTAGCCGCGTTTGCTAAGTAATGCTCCATTTCGGATAAGTTGCTACCGTATTGCAAAATATAATCGGTTTCATCGAGCACGTTCATACCATCGATATTTAATAATCCGACCATTTTTTTGGTGGCAATCATGTTCCCATTGGCAAATTCTTCTGAGCCAATTAGACCTGTTTCTTCGGCAGTAAAGTTAGCAAACAGGATTGAGCGTTTAAATGGCTTTTGCTGATGCATTTTGCTCATGATGCGAGCTATTTCAAGTGTTGCTGCGGTGCCTGAAGCATTATCGACTGCGCCATTATAAATTTTAGGTCCACTGTCGGTTTGTTTAGTACCAAAATGGTCCCAATGGGCACTAATAATAACGTATTCGTCAGGGGTTTCACTGCCTGTAATTTGTGCAATCACATTATGTGATTTAGCGTGTGACACTTCATTTTTAAATGCAAGGTTAGCCTTTAAGTTCAATTCTTTGGCTTGAAATTGCTGACTTAATGCGTGTTGCTTTAATTGTTGATAACTTAAGTTTGCCGATGCGAATACTTGTTCAGCCGCATTAAGTGTTAACCAGCCCATAACCGGCAGTTCAGATGCATTAAGGTTGTTGTCCATTAAGCTATACTTGGTGCCCGTGTTTGAGCTTTCAACCACGCCCCAAGGGTATGCGGCTGGAGCTGTTTCATGAACAATAAATACCGCTTTTGCACCTTGGCGCGCGGCTTCTTCATATTTATAAGTCCAGCGGCCATAGTAGGTCATGGCATTGCCTGTAAATAGTGTATCGTCTTGGGTGGCAAAGCCCGGATCGTTCACCAGCACAATAACGGTTTTATCGGTTACATCAACATTGGCATAGTCGTTCCAGTTATATTCTGGCGCGTTAATTCCATAACCAACAAACACAATATCGCTATTGCGGACATCAATAATCGGCTGTAACTGCTTTGTACGGGCGGTGAAGTCTTTACCTGCAATAAAGCTAAGCTTCCCCATAGTTAATTGCATGTTTTGATCTGCAGTTAGCATGGCCATTTTAACTGGCTGTAAATACTTCTCTTGATACGCGCCAGACAACCCCATTGCTTGGTATTGCTCACTTAAATAACCAACGGTTTTAACTTCACCTAAGGTAAGCGGGCCGCGTCCTTCAAAGTCATCTGACGCTAAGGTTTTAATATGCTGTTTAAGATTATTTAAACTAACGCCAGGGGTGTTTTCAAGAGATGAAGCTGGCGTTGTAGGCTCAGAGCAACCCGTTAGTGCAATAGCTAAAAAAAGTGCAGTGATTTTTATATAAGACATAACTACTTAAAATAATAATTTTTTTCGACTATAACCCCAAGTAACCGGTAAATGCGAATTTTTATCTCTTTTAACCTTATTTTTATGTCGCTTACCTCTTCACCTATTTACCCGTTCATCGCCTTTAGGTAAGTTAAAACAATAACAAAAGGGATAAAGCAATGAAGCAATTTAATCGTCGAGACTTTTTAAAAGCAGCCAGTGTTGCCGCAGCTGCAGGTGTAGTGAGTGGTTGTGCATCAAGTGGAAGTGCTAATGCAAGCGCACCAAAACAGCAAGGGCGCAGCGTTATTGGTTTAGTCGCGCCTAAAATGGATGTGGTTAGAGTGGGCTTTATTGGTGTGGGTCAGCGCGGTTATGGACATGTAAAGCGCATGAGCCATATTGAAGGTGCGCAAATAGTCGCTATTTGTGACACGCACACAGAGGTGCTAGAGCGAGCTGCCAATTATTTAGTTGATAAAGGGGTAGCTAAGCCGGCGTTATATACTGGCAGTGAGCGGGCCTATCAACAAATGCTTGAACGACAAGACATAGATATAGTCATTATTTCTACTCCTTGGGCATGGCATGCACCTATGGCTATCGATACTATGAACAGCGCAAAACATGCTTTTGTTGAAGTGCCCTTGGCACTGACTGTTGACGAAATGTGGCAGATTGTAGATACCGCCGAACGTACTCAAAAAAATTGCATGATGATGGAAAATGTGAATTACGGTCGCGACGAGTTAATGGTATTAAACATGGTGCGCCAAGGTGTATTTGGGGAGCTGTTACATGGCGAAGCGGCCTATATTCATGAGCTTCGTTGGCAAATGAAAGAGCTTGAGCACAAAACAGGCTCATGGCGAACGCAATGGCATGCAAAACGTGATGGTAATTTATACCCGACCCATGGATTAGGCCCTGTATCGCAATATATGAATATAAATCGTGGCGATAGGTTTGATTTTTTAACCTCAATGAGCTCTCCTTCGCTGGGTAGAAGCGCGTATGCACAACGCGAATTTGCAGCGGATCATTCCCGTAATCAGCTTAATTATATTGCCGGTGATATGAACACGACACTGATTAAAACTCTCAAGGGGCGCAGTATTATGGTACAGCACGATACAACAACCCCTCGGCCATACTCTCGACATAACTTAATCCAAGGCACGAATGGTGTGTTTGCCGGTTTCCCTAATCGTATTGCACTTGAAAATGGTGGTTCTAAAAGTTTTCATGAATGGGATTATGATATGAGCGCATGGTATGAGCAGTACGACCATCCCCTATGGATTAAAATGGGTGAAGAAGCACAGCGCAATGGCGGCCACGGAGGCATGGACTTTTTAATGTTTTGGCGGATGATTTACTGTTTAAGAAATGGCGAACCGCTGGATCAGGACGTTTACGATGGCGCAGCGTGGTCGGTTATTTCACCGTTATCAGCCCAGTCTGTGAGTGAGCGTAGCCGCTCAATCGATATTCCCGATTTTACTCGCGGTGCATGGCAAACAGCACAGCCTTTAGGCATTGTAGGCTAAGGTTTATAGCAGGCATAAAAAAAGAGCGCATGCGCTCTTTTTTATTTAAAAGTTTATTGCAGTAGGGATCAGCTACTTCTTACATCTACTTTTAATTTAAGCTTTTGTCCTGGCTGCAAATATTTTTGTCCGGCAAGGTTATTCCATTTAATAATATCGCTTACCGTTAAATTAAACTTAGACGCTATACGCGCTAAAGAATCGCCTCGGCGCACTTTGTAGGTAATAGTACGATTAGTATTACTCGTCGACTTTTTAGGCTGGCTAGCTGACTTATAAACTACCAATTTTTGATTTAAACGCAGTACTGCATTTTTTTTCAGCTTATTCCACTTAGCTAATTCACTCATAGTTACATCGTATTCGCGGCTAATATCCCATAGGGTATCGCCACTTTTTACCGTATGAGAAAGTTTAGTGCGTAAACTTTTATTAGCGGCCGCACGTACTTGCTGAGGCAAATGTTCACTGTTAATTTTACCATCAGTGAGTGGTACTAAAATTTGTTGACCCACACGAATTACGTTTGAGTTAAGCTTATTTAATGACTTAATCGCGCTGATACTAGTGGTAAATTTATCTGCAATCACCGACAAGCTATCGCCACGTTTGACCTTATATTGCTGCCAACGAAGACGGTTTTTAATCGCTGTAGCGGTAAGTTTTTCAGTGAATTGTTCAACTTTATCGGTAGGTAGTAATAAAAAGTGTGGGCCATCAGGATCGGTTGCCCAGCGGTTAAATCCTGGATTTAATCGATATAGTTCGGTAAGGGTCATATCGGCCATATCCGCAGCCAGTGCTAAATCTATTTGTGACTCAATATTAACCACTTCGACTACTTGTGCGTTAATTATTGGCTTCCACGACACTTTAAACTCATCTGCACGTTTTAGTAAATCAGCTAAAGCTAATAATTTAGGCACGTAGGCGGTGGTTTCACGAGGTAAATCTAGTGACCAAAAGTCGGTAGGTAAATGCTTTTTACGATTCTTTTTAATCGCACGCAGCAAGCGGCCTTCACCTGAGTTATAGGCGGCAATTGCGTTCAGCCAATCACCTTCAAGGGTTTTGTGTAAGTACGAGAGATAATCAAGTGCAGCGCGTGTAGACTGCACAATATCGCGACGACCGTCATACCACCAGTTTTGTTTTAAATCGAAACGCTCGCCAGTTGCAGGCATAAATTGCCAAATACCCGATGCAGTACGGTGAGAGTAGCCATAAGGGTCGAATGCACTTTCTACAATGGGTAAAAGTGCAATTTCGATGGGCATTTCACGCTTTTCAATTTCTTCAACAATAAAATGTAAATACGGCTCAGCACGTTTAGAAATGCGATCTAGGTATGCCTGATGACGTGCATAATAATTACGCTCAGCGACCACTGGGCGATTTTGTGGAATATCAATAGATAATTGGTAACGAATTCGCTCCCAAACATCGTCAAACACAGGGGCTTCTTCTTCAATATCGTTTACTTGTTGATATTGCGCATTCATCATTAATGCAGTGCTAATATCATTTGGGCTGGCGCCTTCAAGCTGGTTTTGAGCTTGATTTTGTGAATCTGTGTTTAACGTTGTCAGTGTTTGACAACCGCCTAGCGTCATCGCTAAGACCAATAAAAGAGGAGATTTATTCATAAATACCAATACATAGGGTAAAAAACTCGGCGAATACTACCCATAATGAGTCAACATTGCCACTTATGACCGTTAAAAGTTCCAAACAAATATGATTAGAAAATGTTAACTTATTGTTTATTAACTAATCGTTTTATTATTATTGTTGCTAGCTTAAAAATGATCTTTGAACTTTCTCAGACTAGCAAAGTTTTCCCAAGGTTCATTGTTTTTTGTAACTAAACAATACTCTTTTGGTAATGACTCTGTAATATTGGGTAAGTTGCTACGCATGAAAGGGTTAACTTTAAGCTCTTGACCTATGGTGCTTGGCAAGCTTATTTCATCATTTTTTCGCAATTCATCTACTTGCTGGCTGTAAGCGAGTAATTCGGGGTTTCGTGGCTCAACCGCTTTTGCAAAGGCCAAGTTTGCTTGGGTGTATTCGTGGGTGCAATATACTTTGCAATCACTTGGCAGTACTCGCAACTTATTAAATGAATGCCACATTTGCTCAGGGCTACCTTCAAATAAGCGCCCACAACCGCCGCTAAATAGGGTGTCGCCAGTAAAGGCCAGTGCATCATTAATATAACAAATATGGTCTAGGGTGTGCCCAGGAGTCGCTATAATGTCAAATGGAATGTTTAAAACGCTAATTGTATCACCTTCATTTATAGGCGTTGTTATTCCCTCAAATGGGCTATTACTTGGGCCGTAAACTGTGATGTTAGGGTACTGCTTTACTAATTGAGCTACGCCATCGGTATGATCATAATGATGATGGGTAATTAAAATACCGCCAAGGGTTAAGTTATGTTGTGCTAAATGCTCTAAAACTGGCGCTGATTGCCCAGGATCAACCACCCACGCTTGGTTATTCTGCTCGGTGGTTAAGCACCAAATGTAGTTATCAGAAAAGGCTTTAATTGCTTTGACTTGCACCATGTATCGTTGCTCTATAAAGTGGTATTTAATTAATATTATAACGAGCTTATATAATGAAACCAGCCCTTAGTTTTCAAGAAGGTCCTAAACCGTTGTCATGGCAGCAGTTTCCGCATGGTGATTATTTACGTTGTGATATAGAACGCAAATTGTCGCCTTGGTTACCGCGAATGTTTGGCTATCATATGCTTAAATTAGGTAATTTAAGCGGTGAATTAGACACCAGTAAAAGCTCCATTAAACATCAAGTATGTGTTGCAGAGCTTGGCCCATACACGGGGGTGGTTGCCGATATAGATGAACTGCCTTTTTACGAGCATAGTATAGATGCTTGCATTATGAGCCATTGTTTAGAGTATCACTCAGATCCACATCATATTTTACGTGAGGCTCATCGAACTCTTATTCCAGGCGGTTATATCGCCATTACGGGTTTTAATCCGTTTAGCTTTTGTGGGTTAGCGCAGTTACTGCCGTTTAGCCGTCAAAAATTACCGTGGACAGGGCGCTTTTTTACTCCTGCACGGGTAAAAGACTGGCTAAATTTACTTGGATTTGAAATTGTGGCCGATGAGCGTTTTATTTATTCGTCGTTGGCGCGCGGTAATCGCTTATCGCGGTTTGCATTTTGGCGCAGCTTTACCAAACAGTATTTAAAACCTATGGGCAGTGTGTATATGCTGGTGGCACGAAAACGAGTTGCGCCACTTACACCAATCAAACCTAAGTGGCATGCTCGTCCACAATTTGCGCCAATAAAAGGGGTAGGGCTTAGGCAAACCTCAAAGCAGCATTATCAACAAAATAAAAAATAGCATGATGTAGAGGGTTACGGTTGGTAACCTTCATCATCGAGTAAGTTGTTGCCGCTGGCTGCATCACGAGCAAGGTCGTCAACAATTTCGTTATATTTGTGGCCACTGTGCCCTTTTACCCATTTCCAGGTAACGTCGTGCTCGGCACAGGCTTTGTCGAGACGTTTCCATAAATCGACATTTTTAACCGGCTTTTTAGCCGAGGTTTGCCAACCGCGTTTTTTCCAATTGGTGATCCAAGACTCAATACCCTGCTTAACATATTGGCTATCGGTAGTCAGGGTTACAGGGCAGGCACGATTAAGAGATTCTAGCGCCACAATGGCTGCCAGCATTTCCATACGGTTGTTGGTTGTAAGCTTATAACCTTGGCTTAATTTTTTTTCATGGGCTTCATAAATCATAAAAATACCATAACCACCGGGGCCTGGATTACCTAAACACGAACCATCGGTGTAAATCTCTACGGTTTTTTGCACTGTTTTACCTTGATATTATGTACAATAAAGTGATTATAGAAAGATACCAGAGTCAGGCTTAATTCGATATGGCACGCAGACAAATAGTTTTAGATACAGAAACCACCGGCATCGACCCTAAACAAGGGCACCGTATCATTGAGATCGGTTGTGTGGAGCTTATGAATCGTCGGTTAACCGGCAATAATTTTCACGTTTACATTAATCCGCAGCGCAGCATTGAAGAAGAAGCAATCGATGTTCACGGTATTACTAATGAATTTTTACGCGATAAACCACTTTATCGTGACATTGCTCAAGAGTTTTTTGACTATATTAAAGGGGCTGAGTTAGTCATTCATAATGCGCCGTTCGATATTGGCCATATGGATAATGAATTTGCGTTATTAAATCAAGGCTATCAAAACACCCATAGTTTTTGTGGTGTGCTTGATACCCTTAAAATGGCGCGTGACTTGCATCCAGGGCAAAAGAACAACCTAGATGCACTTTGTCGCCGCTACGATGTTGATAACACTAAGCGGACGTTACACGGCGCCTTACTGGATTCTGAAATTTTAGCCGATGTTTACCTGGCAATGACCGGGGGGCAAGTAAAGCTAAACCTAAATCAAAACAAAGATGACTCAAGTGAAGATCAAAAAGGCGGTATTAGACGCCTAAGTAGCGACAGAGCACCTTTGGTAGTTATAGCAGCTAACGATGCAGAGCAAAGCGCACATCAAACGCGTTTAGACATTGTACAAAAGGAGGGCGGCCATTGTTTATGGCGCGCTGAATAGGGCATTATTATGAAAACGCTATTAGTAGTTTCACTGCTTTTAATCGCCGTGTGTTTCCACCCCGATGCACACAGCGTAAAGCAAGTTGAAGAGTTAAAAGGCAGCGGTAAACAAAATGAAATCCCGTTACTGGATAACCGTTTTCGTGTTGATGACAAAATTGATGAAATAAAATTAATATTTTTTAGACGCCCTGGATCGCCTGCCGTAATTTTAGTAAGACCCGATGGTACTAAATACTTTGCAACCAATGCGGTGAGAAACACTAGTCTTGATTGGTACGATGAATTAAATTATGACTTAGTGGTTATTCGCAATCCCATGCCTGGGCCGTGGCAAGTTATTGGCCAAATAATGCCAGAAAGCCGCATTGTTGTTATTGGTGAGTTATCGCTAAAAGTAGACCCACTGCCTAAAATTCTGTTTCAGGGTGAAACTGTAAAGGTAACTGGTGAGATTTTAAATGATGGCGAGCCGATTCGCGCCAACCTATTTAAAGATGCGGTATCGCTTAATGTAAGCTTTGTGAGCACCAATAATGAAAACTTTGAAAACTTTGGTGCAGGCATACAACAAGTAACTGAATTCAAAGATGATGGCTACGGGTTCGATGAAAGCGCTAAAGACGGTGTGTTTACCGGTGAGTTTACTTTAAATTTCACACCTGGCGAGTGGCGCCCTGAGCTTTATATTACCACTGATGTATTAGAGAGGCGGGTGGTTCAAGATCCTATTGTTGTGCATGAGCCGCCTTTCAGCTTTACCTCCGTTGAAGCAACCGAAGAGGGGGATGATCATCGCATTACCATCAATATTGATGATGAGCTTTTAAAACCTGATACGGTGATCATGCAAGGTAAAATTTATTATCCCAATGGTGAAGAGCAGGTATTTTACTTAGATACCAACAGCACTACTGCTAGAGAGCTGGCTTTACAAGATTATGGTTGGGGGCGCTACAACATTGAAATCTCTGTTTTTGGCTCAACAATCAATGACCGAGAGTTTATGGCTACATTGCCAACCTATTTATTTGAAATAGAAAGACCGATTGAAGTGATTCCAGAAATTCCAGTTGCCAGTGTTAGCGAACCAGAAATTATTCCTGTGCCAGTTGTAAAACCAAAAGTAATGTCCACGGGATTAATGGTTAGTTTAATTGTTGGTGGAAATTTGGCCATTTTATTTATAGGTTGGTTATGTATTCGTGTTTTTGTGCAGAACAAACCATTAAAACTTAAATTGAATTTAGCTTTTTTAAATAAAAAGAAAGCTGTTGAGTCAAAAAAAGCTGAACAGCAAAAATCAGATGAACCAGAAAATAGCTCAAAAAATGATAAATCAGGTGGAATTTTAAACCTTTCGATGTCAGATGACTAAAAAACCTGTAAAAAAACAAAAAAGCCCTTGACGAAGCAGGGGCTGGTTCGTATTATTCACGCCGCTGTCAGGGGAGACTCAGACAGAAACGAAAATGCGGAGTGGTAGTTCAGTTGGTTAGAATACCGGCCTGTCACGCCGGGGGTAGAGCGGAAGAGCGGCGGGTAGGCAAAG
>NZ_PNDH01000065.1:0-424 GCF_005887175.1 Pseudoalteromonas sp. S1612
TGTCCACACAGATGATTGTTAATTGTAAAGAGAACAACACTTATTGTTTGGGTCTGTAGCTCAGCTGGTTAGAGCGCACCCCTGATAAGGGTGAGGTCGGTAGTTCAAATCTACTCAGACCCACCACTTCTTCTTAATACTTCGTTGTAAGCTTCGTTGTTTAGTAAAATAAACGGCCTCAACTTACGCCTCGTCTTAAAAAGAAGTCGGTATACAAACAGTAAGACCAGCATATGTGGGGCTATAGCTCAGCTGGGAGAGCGCCTGCCTTGCACGCAGGAGGTCAGCAGTTCGATCCTGCTTAGCTCCACCACTTTACTTCTTAAAAATAAATATTCTTTTATCGGGTAGCACAATCACCTGAGAATAGAGTGTGTTTAATTTTGAGAAGTTTTTGATTCTCTGCTCTTTAAAAATTTGGAAA